>CAZWEW010000187.1:0-4106 GCA_964633055.1 uncultured Woeseia sp.
ATTCGCCCTTGTCGAGCTTGGCGAGCCGCGTATCGACGTTGCCCCTTAGTGGCAGAACATCGATATCCGGCCGCAGAGCCTTCAACTGTGCCTGCCGGCGCAGGCTCGAGCTGCCGATCGTTGCGCCTGCCGCCAGGCCGGACAGTGTGACACCCTTCGATACGAATGCATCGGAAGGATCGGCCCGCTTCAGCATGGCCGCAATGCAAAACCCCGCCTGTATTTCAACCGGGACGTCCTTCATCGAATGCACCGCGATGTCGGCGTCGCCGGATTGCATGGCCACCTCGAGTTCCTTGATGAACAGTCCCTTGCCACCGATTTTTTGCAGGCTCTTGTCCAGGATCTCGTCGCCCCGGGTCGACAATGACACCAGCTCCACCCCGGAGACGGTGTCGAGCAACTCAAGCTTCTGAGAAACGTGCCCGGCCTGCCACAGTGCAAGCTTGCTTTTCCGCGTGGCGATTCGAATCTTCAAGTCTGCTTATCCTTCATGATTCGACATTTGACCTCCACAAGGTGACGACAGCTGACAACGAGCTGGTCATCCCCTGTTTCTACACGAAGGATAAAGGGGTGCGCCCAGTCTTTATGCCGTGCCAAAGATTAGAACACGTCAATGTCATCTTTCGTAGTGGTTTCATGTTCAGGCCGTTTTCATCAAATTGTCAGTCTGGTGTTTTGCCATCGACTAAGGTATCAACCACCTATGGCGAAGGAAAAGATCGACAAACTGGCGAGATCGCTCGCGGAATCTTTGCCCGAGGGGATTCGCTCGGTTCGCGGCGATCTCGAAAAGAATTTCAGGTCCGTGCTGCAAACGGGGTTGGATAAACTCGACCTCGTGACGCGCGAGGAGTTCGAAGTTCAACAAGCCGTGCTCGCGAGGTCGCGCGAGAAACTTGAGGCGCTCGAATCAAGGCTCGCCGATCTTGAGAAGAAGCCGAAAACGGCCGGGGAAAAGGTTTCGAAGAAGAAGCGCTAGTCACGGACAGATTGCATTGAAAAGCCAGGGAGCGGCAATGTTCAGCACTATTTCACCCATGCACTGAAATGGGCCTCGCAATGCTCGGGGGCCAGGCTCAGTTGCCGACTTCGCTCACCATGTAATCGACCGCGGCACGGATTTCATCGTCCGACAGGTCCATGCGGGCGCCCTTTGGCGGCATGAAACCGTCTTCACCGATGTAACCCTGTATCGCATTTTGGTACAGGACCTCGTTGCCCTGCGCGATGCGGGCCGTCCACTGTTCGGCATCTTCGAGGACCGGTGCGCCACCGACGCCGACGCCGTGACAGAGCAGGCAGGCATCGTTGTAAACCTGCAGTCCGGATATCTCGGTCAGGGCCGCCTGGTATTCATCGGGGTCCCCCGGGGTTCGGTTTGAGAATTTCGTGAAGCCTATATAAAACGATAGCGAAACAATCATGAGCCAGCCGATGACCTGCGAGTACGGACCGAATAATTTCTGGTTTCGATTCAAGGTGACACTCTGGATTTTGTCTTTCATTCCGGCCTGGGCAGCGGGGCGCGCATTATACTCATTTGATTCTCGTATCGCTGCAGGAGTCGGTCACATTGCATTGAGTCGCACCCGGTGCGAGAGTTGGCATCTTGTCCTGGAGGAGTGAATAGATGTCCGGATGTCGTTACACCTTATACATACCCATCGTTTTGGCACTGATGCTGGCAGGCTGTGGCGATGGGGCGGACCCCGTGGCGGAGACCTCAACAACAACGCCGGACATCGCGCCGGCAGACCTCGTTTTAAGGGGCGGCAAGGTGGCGACGGTTGACCCGGCGATTGGCAACGTTGAGGCGATTGCCGTCAACGGATACCAGGTGACGGCGGTCGGCAGCAACGATCAGATCGCGGCATACATCGGACCGGAAACCCACGTCATCGAGCTGAATGGCCGTTTCGCAATGCCGGGGTTCATCGAAGGTCATGGCCACTACATGGGACTGGGCCGTGCGAAACAGATTCTTGACCTGTCAGCAGTAGCGAACTGGGGCGATGTGGTGACGATGGTGGCCGGGGCTGTCGACAAGGCACAGCCCGGAGAGTGGATTTTCGGTCGGGGCTGGCACCAGGACAAGTGGGACCGCGTGCCGGAAGACGCGGTAGACGGCGTGCCGCGCAATGACACGCTGAACGCGGTGTCACCGGACAACCCGGTGTCGCTGGGTCATGCCAGCGGGCATGCGGGTTTCTATAACGATGCAGCGCTGGAGGCGGCCGGCATTGACGATGAAACGCCGGATCCACCGGGTGGCACGATCGTGCGCACACCAGACGGTCGAGCGACCGGGCTGATGCGGGAAACGGCGCAGCGCCTTCTCAGCGCAGTCATCGGTATCTACCAGGGTCGGTTGACACCGGAAGAGATGGAACAAATCGATCGCGAGCGAGTGATGCTCGCGGCTGACGAAGCTCTTCGGCACGGCGTTACCTCGTTCCAGGATGCGGGCACGTCCCTCGAAGGCATCGAGTTTTTCAAACAGCTCGAGGCGGAGGGTAACCTGCCGATTCGGCTGTACGTAATGGTGCGCCGGACGTCGAACGAGGTGATGGACCAGGTATTGCCCCAGTACAGGATGCTGCCTGAAGGAAATGACTTCCTCACTGTTCGCTCTATCAAGCGACAGATCGACGGTGCGCTTGGTGCACATGGTGCCTGGTTGCTCGAGCCCTACGAGGACCTGTCGGACACTGACGGTCTCGTGCTGGAGTCCGTCGAGGATATCGAACGAACCGCCGAGATTGCCGTGAAACACGGTTTCCAGGTCAATACGCACGCGATCGGTGACCGCGGCGTTCGTGAGGTACTCGACTTGTATGAGCGTGCGTGGGCGACGGTGGGCGTCGAGGGTAATGACCTTCGCTGGCGCATCGAGCATTCGCAGCACATTGACCCTCTCGATGTTCCTCGCTTCGGTGAACTGGGTGTGGTCGCCTCGGTACAGGCGATTCACGGTACGTCGGACGGACCCTGGATCCCGAGCCGGCTTGGTGACGAGCGCGCAGAGTCAACCTCGCAGCCATGGCGTCATCTCTTCGAAACCGGGGCGCTTGTGACTAACGGAACGGACGTCCCGGTGGAGCCGATTGATCCGATCGCGTCCTATTACGCATCCGTTACGCGGATGATGGTGAACGGTGAGCTTTTCTATCCTGAGCAGGCGATGACCCGTGAGGAGGCATTGCAATCGTATACGCTGAACAATGCGATCGCCGCTTTCGAGGAAGACATCAAGGGTACGCTGACGCCCGGTAAGTATGCGGACATCGTCGTGCTGGACGAGGACCTGCTAACCGTCGAAGAACAAAAGATCCCGGACACGCGGGTCGACATCACGATTGTTGGCGGCGAAGTGAAATACCAGCGAGAAATGTGATGGCGGAAATCGATGACATGATCCTGGAGCTCAGGCAGAAGCGCGACGAATTGCGCGTGAAAGTACACCTGGCTTCCAAAGAGGCACAGGAAGAATTGGAAGGCCTCGAAAAGAAAATGGATCACCTAGCCTGCGGGGCAAGAAAGTTTGCAGAGGACGCGAAGCTTAATGAAACAGGGAAGGGTATCGGCGATGCGCTTGTGCATCTCCGGCAAGAACTGGGGCTCGGCTATGAGCGCGTTCGAGGCGCGGCTAAATGAGCGGCCGCCGGACGATCAGTGCGCCAGATATTCCCGAGCACAAGAACCCGATTCCCGCGGCGACCAGGATTGGTAACCTGGTTTTCTCCTCTGCGATCGGTGGCGAGGACCCGGAGTCGCACGAGTTACCCGTGGACAGCGAATCGCAGATCGCGAATGTCTTTCGGACGGTCCGCGCGATCATGCGGGAAGCAGGCGGTAGTCCCGACGATATCGGCAAGCTCTCGGTTTATCTCGCGGACATGGAGGATCGCAAGCTCGTGAATCCTCACTGGCTGGAGATGTTCCCGGATGCGGATAGCAGGCCGGTTCGTCACACCACGGCCAAGAACCTGCCGACCGGGCGACGAATCCAGGTGGAGTTCATTGGTGTCATTGGTAGCGACTAGACGATGCACTATCCGGGTTTGAACACCCCCACACCCGCCTATGTCGGCATCGGCCGG
>CAZWEW010000188.1:0-399 GCA_964633055.1 uncultured Woeseia sp.
GATGAAGGGTCAGGTGGGTCGTCGGCAGGTCCTGGCGCGGCGACGGCAGCCGGGCTGGTCGGTTTCTCAATTGGCACGGACACAACTGGTTCGATACTGGGACCGTCTCGAACCTGTGGCATTACCGGGCTCCGGCCCACGTTCGGTCGGGTCAGCCGCGACGGTGTCATGCCTGTCTGCTGGAGCCTCGACAAAGTCGGCCCGATGTGTCGCTCCGTTGAAGACTGCGCGATCGTGTTTGACGCGATCTCCGGGCCGGATGAACAGGATCTCGCGGTCGTCGATAAACCCTTCAACTACGACGGCAACGCGTCAATCGAGGGCATTCGTGTCGGCTATCTCGCATCGGCATTCGAGCGCGACGTCGCCGATGGGGAACGTACGGCGAAACGGAACGAT
>CAZWEW010000188.1:409-4089 GCA_964633055.1 uncultured Woeseia sp.
GGCTGGAAACGCTCATGGCGCGGGGTGGCGACCCTGTCGTCGTCGAATTGCCCGAGCATGCCGAAATGGATGCATTACAAATGCTACTCGTTGACGAAGCGGCGGCCTTCGACGAACTCGTGCACAACGGCAACATTGGGCTGTTTCGCCAGGACATCGACGAACCTGAAGATATGCTAATGCGAATTGCCCGTCTGCACCCGGCCGTGGAGTACGTACAGATGAACCGGCGACGCATGCTGCTGATGCAGGGGATGGCGAAGATCTTCGACCGGATCGATGTACTGGTGACGCCATTCGGCGGCAGTGCCGTCCAGACCGCGACCAGCCTAACGGGGCATCCGTCGGTCGCCGTACAAAATGGATTCGACGATGACAGGACGCCAACCGGCTTCCAGATGATCGGACAGTTATACTCCGAGGCGGCTGCGCTCACGCTGGCGCGCGTTTACCAGCAGCGGACCGGTTTTCACCAACAACATCCACCGATGTTTTCGTAACGGGCGATACCCCGAGATGACGCTACCCCGCGCGCTGCGACAAGAGATCGTTAAGCCGCTCAGGTCGGTATTTTTCCAGCAAGGCAAACAGAATTGATACCGTTTCCACGTCGAAGTAGCCGCTGTAGTCTGCCGGTCGAAAATGGATCTGGAATGCGCGCACAGCGAACCGGCTTCGTCGATCGTTCACGCCCGTAACGTCCAAGTCATAACCGTAGGCGTTCAAAGCCTCCTGCAGGAACGCAAGACTCGGTTTTGCCGATTCGAACTGTTGACGGTAACGGGCGAGGGTGTCGTCGTCGTACCATGCACCTATGCCGTTTTCGTAGAGCCGCTTCCACGGAAACTGCGGCCCCGGATCAACGCGCCTGTTAGGTGCGACGTCGCCATGTCCAATGACATCGACCGGATCGATATCCGGGTTACGCGCAAGGATGTCCCTGCAAAGCGCGATGACAAGCTCGAGTTGTTTCTGGGGATAGTCGAGGAATGTGCAATCCTGCTGTTCGGGCAGCGGTTCCCTGATATTGGGGGAGACCGGAAAGCAGGCTGACTGGTTGACGATCTCGATACCGACCGACGAATCATTGAGACTTTGCCGGCCCGCCCAGTAGCTGACACCGGCATGCCGTGCACGATTCGATTCCTCGACCAGCCGATGTATGAACAGCCGGTCACGCGTATACGTATCATCACCGGGCTCCGGGACAACGTAATGTACGCTCACGCGGAAGCGCACGGGTGTGGCAAGAAGGCGCATGGATTCCGCGAAGTCCTCGGACGTAAAGTGCAGCACGAGTACCTGGATGCGTTTGTCCTGGTTGGTCGATGGCGCATCAACCATGGGGACCGTCGAACAACCCGTCAGCCAGCCAGCAAAGACAAGGATGAGTATTTTTTTCATTCAGGCAACTCCGTTTTTCTGCCTCTTAGCGAGAGCGTTACGCAAAGTAGCGCCCCGATCGGGAACAGCCAGGGCCAAGCCAGCAATGGGCCTGCGAACAGCGTACCGAGCAGGGGATTAAGGGTTTCTGGCTCGTTAATGAAGAACACGACGACGATACTGGCCATCACAGCATTGCCGGCCCCGGCAACGCGATAACGTGTCGACAGGATGCTTAATATGAAGAGCCCCAGCATCGGCCCCCACGTGTAGGTCGTCATCGAGAAGGCCAGCGTGACGATGTCCAGCTTGCTTGCGGAGAACTGCCAGGCCATGACTGCCAACACCGCGCCCCAGAAGATCACGAACAACCGCGACACCCGCAGCAGGTGGGTCTCGTCGGCCTGTGGCCTGATGAAAGGCCGGTAGAACATCGTCAAAGAAATCTGGGATAGCGCGGCAAGGATCGAATCGAGACTGGAGATCGCCGCGCTCAAAATGCCGGCTATTAAGAGTCCCTTTAGTCCGGTCGGGATTTCGGAAATGATGAAGGCTGGGAAAATGCGATCGCCTCTTTCAGCAACCAGTGCTGCAAGTTCGGGTGACAGGTCATGAAACTCGTAAAACGCAAACAGTCCGGCGCCAACCGTCAACATCAGGGCCGGGACGAGTTCTCCGACGTTGCTCCAGAGAACCGCCTTGCGCGCTTCTTTCTCGTTCCTGCAGCAAAGCAGGCGCTGCACGAACAGGTGATCTGTGCCATAGACAGCAACGTTCTGAAATGGCATCGCAATCAGTGCGGCCCAGAACGTAAAGGCAATCCTCGGGTCGGTTGAGAAGTCGAATACCTGGAATTTACCAGCCTCGCGACCAACCTCGAACATCGTCGCCCACTGATTGGGCAACGCGTCCGTGACAAAAAACAGCGCGGCGATACCACCGGCGATCAGGATGAAAAACTGTACGAAGTCGGTCCAGATGACGGCAGCGATACCGCCCATCCACGTCCACAGTATCGAAAAGACCGCGATCAGGACAATGCTCTGGTAGAGACTCCAGCCCGTGACCAGTTCGAGGACCAGTGCGGTCGCATAAACCCTCACCCCCTGGCCAAGAATACCGCCGAGGAAAAACATGCCGGCGGTGATACGACCGACGATCGGCCCCAGTCTGTCCTCCATGTATTCGTACGGGCTGTAGAACTCCTTTTCGTAGTAAAGCGGCACGAGGAACCGGGCGACGAGATAACGTGCAATGAAACCGCCCATTGCGAGTTGCAGATAGACGTAGTCGCCACCTGCTGCATAGACGAGCGCAGGCACGCCGATGAACGTGACCGCGCTGATCGTCGTCGCAATTGTCGAAGCGGTAACCGCATACCAGGGCATGCTGCGACCGCCGAGGAAAAAATCACGCGTGGTGTGTTGCTTCCCCTTCAGATGATGACCGACGAGCGTCGTCCCGACGATATAGGCGACGACAATAGACCAGTCAAGCGGGCCGAACACAGGCTAAACGTCTGCCAGACCGTGGATGAGTAACATGGGATCGCCTTTGCCGTAGCTTCGATACGCCACTGCATTATTCTTCCAGACGAAGTGATCCGCCAAGTCGTACCAGCCATCGATGTCTTCCTGGTTAACGGCGAGCATGGCTAGTCCTCCAGCGTTCCCAGATCATATCCCGTAGCCTGTGGCGCCGCGTCCGGCCAGTTTGTGCGCCAGACTTCGCGTGAAACATCGCCGACACGCACACTCGATCGTTCGAATCCCTGCTCCGGCTTACGAAGCGGCTCAACGATGACATCATGCCGCGGGACGGCGAAATAGGGAAAGCTGTAACGCTCGCTGCCCGTATTTTCCACCTTGTGCGGCGTGGATATGAAGTAACCACCGGACCAGAGCTCCATCATGTCACCGATGTTGACCACCAGTGCATCGTCCGGCGGTTTAGCGGCAATCCAGTCATCACCGTCACGTCGCCTGACCATGAGACCTTCCACTTCGTCGCCTGCAATAATGGTCAGTGCATCCGTGTCCTTATGCGGGTGAATACCAAAGGCACCGTTGGACTGCACCGGATAGTGCAGCAGGGTCATGTTGGTCAGTGGCTTGTCAAACCAGGACACAAAACGGTCGGGATCCTCACCCAACGGCATTGCGAGCAGACGAAATAGTTTCTCTGCGACGACATCGCACGCCTGCCAGTAGGCGAGCACCGCATCCCGGAATCCGCCCGAACCTTCGGGCCACTTGTTCGGGCCATAGAGGTCACATTCGTCACGGATCGGGTCATCT
>CAZWEW010000189.1:0-4061 GCA_964633055.1 uncultured Woeseia sp.
GCTTTCGCAGTTTGCTGGGATTGCCGGTGCCCTGCTTGCTGCAGTCATTGCACATCGCTTCGGACGTTCGGCGCCTTTGACGATTGGTATCCTTGGTGGTGTTTTGTGTCTTTATTTCCTGGTCGGGTCGTTCACGTTTCTGGCTTTTGCGATTGTCGTGTGCGTGTACAACTTTTTCTGGAATCTCACGCATCCGTTCCTGCTCGCTGCGATGGCCAGTTTCGATCGGCGAGGACAGATCGTCGTTTATGCCGTGGCAATGCAAATGCTCGGACTTGCGATCGGTCCGTATCTCGCGTCGACCGTGATCAGCGAAGGTGTGTACATCAACGTCAACTGGACTGGCGCTGCATTGTTCGTGGCTGCGTTGGTGCTAGTGCTGCCGCCGGTTTTCGCCCAGGCTAGGCAGTGGCAGGCCGCTGTGACGGCAAGGGAATAAGGACATGTTTGCAGACCTAACAGGCAAGATATCGATCATCACAGGGTCCGGACAGGGTATTGGTGCCGGTATCGCACAGGTATTTGCGGCTGCGGGTGCCAAGGTCATGGTTGTCAACCGCACGCCGGAAAACGGGCAGCGCACGGTCGATGAGATCCACGAGGCAGGAGGTGAGGCTGCGCTTTGTGGAATCGACATCGGCAATGTCGAGAGTGTGGAAAAAGCGGTCAGTGACACCGTCGACAAGTGGGGCGGCGTGGATATCATGTTGCACAACGCAGCGTCTTTTTTGGGTGGGCCTGTTGAGGCGTACACGGAAGACGATCTCGAGACAGTGCTTTCGGTCAATCTCAAGTCCTGCTTTCGTTTTTCGAAGGCCTGTATACCGTATTTCAGGCAGCGCGGCGGTGGCCGCTTGTTGTTTACCTCATCGGTGACCGGGCCGCGCGTTGCCATGCCGGGCACGTCGTACTATGCGGCGTCCAAAGGTGGCATAAACGCGTTTATTCGAACCGCCGCCCTGGAACTGGCGGCCGAAAACATCACGGTCAATGGCGTCGAGCCGGGCTACATCCGTACCGCTGCCATGGAATTACTGGCGGATGAGGAAGGTCTCGCCCAGATGACCAAATACATTCCCGTCGGCTACATGGGTGCACCGGAAGATATCGCCTATTGCATGTTATGGCTGGCGAGTGACGAGGCGCGTTACATTACGGGCCAGACAATTTGCATCGACGGTGGCTCGACCCTGCCGGAGAGTCCGGTGTTCCTCGAGGAAATGGAGGGCATCAGGGACCTGGAGGGATCATCCTGACGATGACACAAGTGCAGGCACTAATGGAACGCAGGGAACGGCTGCTTGGGCCGGGCAATCCCCTGTTCTATGACAAGCCGGTGCACCTTGTTCGCGCGGGCGGCGTATGGGTCTACGATGCCGAGGGTAATCGCTATCTCGATTGCTACAACAATGTCCCCTGTGTGGGGCATTGTCATCCTCGCCTCGTCGAAGCCTTGTGCGCACAGGCCGGCACGCTGAATACTCACACGCGCTATCTGCACGAGAATATTCTCGATTACGCTGAAAACCTACTGTCGAAATTCGATGGTTCGCTCGACAGGGTAGCCATTGCCTGTACGGGTAGTGAGGCGAACGACCTCGCGTTACGAATCGCGAGAATCAATACGGGTGGCGAGGGATTCATTTGCACGAATGCCACCTACCATGGCAACACAACGGCCGTGTCACAACTGAGTTCGATCTTCGAGCCCATCGGCGGTTATGGCGATCATATCCGCAGGGTGCCGTGGCCCGATTCCTACCGGGCACTCGATGACCTAGCGGGAGAAGCGCTGGCTGATGCCTATGCAGACACCGTCAAGGATGCGATCGAAGACTTCGATAAGGTTGGCATCCGATTTGCAGGCCTGCTCGTCTGTCCGATTTTTGCCAATGAAGGCTTGCCGGACATTCCACCCGGCTACATGGCAAAAGCGATTGCTCACGTACGGGCGGCGGGCGGGCTTTACATCGCCGACGAGGTGCAATCCGGTTTCGGCCGCACTGGCCAGTGGTGGGGATACGAGGGCACTGACGTCGTGCCCGACATCGTGACGCTTGGCAAGCCGATGGGTGGTGGCCATCCGATATCGGGCGTCGTGTCCCGCGGCGATTTACTCGACAACTATCGCCGTCACGAGATGTATTTCAACACTTATGGCGGCAACCCGGTCTCCTGCGCCGTCGCGATGGCCGTGCTCGACGTCATTGACGATGAAGGTCTTGTCGAGAATGCGGCGTCGGTCGGTGGGTATATCTTGGAAGGTTTCAACGAATTGCAGTCCCGCCATGACATGATCGGCGACGTCCGCGGCAGCGGACTGTTTTTCGGCATGGATCTTGTCGATGACCGGGAAACGAAGGCACCTGCCGCCGGCAAGGCCCGTGCGATCGTGAACGGGATGCGAGACCGTGGAATCCTGATGAGCAAGATCGGCGAACACGATAACGTGTTGAAACTTCGCCCACCACTTTGCTTTGGCCGTGAGCACGCCGATCAGTTACTTGCGATACTCGACGAGGTTATGGAAGCTGCATGAGTGATTTTTTCTTGGTGTCAAAAGAAGAACAGCTTGTCCGCATGACACGGGCGGGACATGCTGCGCTGCAACACTGGAACATTGAGCGTGCCGATCTCAGGTTAATCAAGTATCGCGAAAATGCCGTCTTCGAAATGTCGAATGGCGATTTCCGGGCGGCTCTCCGGCTACATCGACATGGTTACCACTCGGATGAGGCGCTGCACTCGGAATTACAGTGGATGAATGCATTGTCCGAAAGCGGCATCCGGGTGCCAAGTGTCATCCGAACCGCTGCCGGAAACGCTTTCGCTCACGTGCATGACGATGAATTGCCGGGCGTCACGCAAGTTGACCTGTTCGAATGGATCGATGGTGAACAGTTAGGCTCAATTGAAGAGGGGATATCGGACGCGGGAGAGGTGGCAAAAACCTTTGCACCGATTGGTGAACTGGCGGCAAAGGTCCACAACCAGGCAGTGTCCTGGCACCCGCCAGACGGTTTCACGCGCCATGCTTGGGACGCCGACGGTCTGGCCGGAGAGCAACCTGTCTGGGGGCGTTTCTGGGAAATTGAAGCTGCCACCGACGCGCAAAGAGACTTGCTGTTTCGGGCGCGTGACCGGATTTATCGTGATCTTTCGGCCTTGCCAAAGTCTCCCGGGAAGTACAGTGTCATTCATGCCGATTTTGTTGCCGAGAACATTCTGGTTGACGATCAGGGTGTTCGGTTGATCGATTTTGACGACGCTGGTTTCGGTTGGCACGTGTTTGAACTGGTGACTGCGCTTTTGTTCCTGCGAGGAGAAGATTACTTCGCCGCCGCCGAGGCGGCATTGATTGACGGATATAGGAAACATCGGCCATTTACTGATGACGATCTCGAGTTGCTGCCACTCTTCTATCTGGCGCGCAGCACGACTTACGTGGGCTGGGTACACACCAAGTCCGAGACTGACACGGCGAAGGAACTGACGCCGTTCATCCTGGAATTGGCTTGTGGGCTGGCCGAGGAATACCTATCAGATTAACGAGAGGACACATGCAATGAGCAATAAATACGAAATGACGATTGGCGGAAAGACAGTTACTGCCGATGAGTACGCCAACATTCGAAACCCTGCCAACACCGAGGAGGTCGTCGGACAGGCACCCGTGGGGACGAGTGTGCATCTCAACCAGGCCGTCGAGGCGGCCGTGAATGCGTTCCAGTCGTGGAAGCTATCCAGCGAGCAGGACCGCATCGACGCATGCAATGCCATGGCGAAAGTCTGCACGGATAATGCGGAGGAGCTTGCGGTACTCCTTACGAAGGAACAGGGCAAGCCGCTCGGTGGCATGGGATCGCAGTTCGAACTCGGCGGATGCGGCGCCTGGGCCGGATTTACCGCGGGCCTTAGCTTGCCCGAGAAGTTGATCGAGGACAGCGACGAACGCCATGTGATCCAGCAGCGAGTGCCGCTCGGCGTTGTCGGCTCGATCACCCCCTGGAACTGGCCGCTAATGATCGCGATCTGGCACGTCGTGCCCGGTGTACGCACGG
>CAZWEW010000190.1:0-3944 GCA_964633055.1 uncultured Woeseia sp.
ACTGAATTCCCGCTTCCGGACTGGAATCGCGCGTTTGGTTTCCCGATTTTTGACGGGGTTATCAAGCAGTCTTGCAGCGATTTCAAGGTTGATGAAATTGTCAGTTTCAAGTTCTCAGATGATGGCGAGCATGATTGGCTTCGAATCAGGAAGACCGATGCGAACACAGGCTGGGTGGCGAGGGTGTTCGCAAAATACGCAGGGGTGCCGGTCAGGGACGTCGGCTATTCCGGACTCAAGGATAGACGGGCCATCGCAACACAGTGGTTTAGCGTACGTAGACCGACAGCGAAGGGGACGTCGTGGGAGCGCCTGGAGATTCAGGGAATCGAAATCCTCGAACAAAGGCGTCACCGGAGCAAACTCCGACGGGGCGCGCACCGGGGTAATCGATTCCGAATCGTTATACGGGCCGGGGCAATCGATACACTACAGCTGTATGAACGTATCGACCGCATCCGGTTGTCAGGTGTGCCGAACTATTTTGGTTCGCAGCGATTCGGCCACAATGGTGGCAACCTAGTACTTGCAAACGAGATCTTCAACGAGCGGCGGTTGGCCAGAGACAAACGCAGTATCGCCTTGTCGGCTGCACGTTCTTTCCTGTTCAACGAGATTCTGTCAACACGGGTGGCAGCCTGTTCCTGGAGCCATCTGCTCAACGGCGAACCGGTAAATCTGGATGGCAGTGGTAGCCACTTTATCCCGGAGAAGATTGATGCTGACTTGCTTGCGCGGCTTAGCGTCTTCGACGTCCATCCGACCGGCGCGCTGTGGGGAAAGGGCGTCCCTTTTGGTAGTGAAGAATTCGTCGCGCTTGAATCGGCGGTTTGTAATACCCATCCGACATTTTGCACGGGACTGGTCGCGCAGGGTGTCGCAATGGGCAGGAGGCCGCTCCGGATGAATGTGAAAAACTTGCGCCTGGAAGTGTCAAATCAAGCTCTGACGCTGAGATTTGAACTCGGCCGCGGGCAATATGCGACCTCCGTATTGCGTGAGCTGATGGATGTCATCGATGGCTAGACTCTCGGTAAGATATTGGTTCTTGCTGATTCTGCTGCTGACGGTTATTCCTGTCATGCATCTTCTGCCAGGGCTGGATGGATCCACGATTGAAAGGCAGATTCGGGATGCGCTGCATATCGTCGGTTTCGGCGCAGTGGCTTGGCTTCTCTTCGATATTGTTCCTTACCGACCGGATGTCCGGTCGTTGATCGCGCTCATCGTCGCGGTTGTCATTGGCCTGCTGTCGGAATTTGGGCAAAAACTTACGGGTAACGTTTTCGATCCGGTCGATATCCTGAGGGATGCTGCCGGTGCAGGGCTGATGGTCATGGCTAGGATGTTATGGGTGGTCGGGACGCCAGAAATGCCCCGTCTGTTGTTACGCTGCATGGCCCTGGCTGCGGTACTGGCCGTATTTGCCCCGATGGGCTACTGGAGCTGGGTTTGGCTGGAGGAGCGCTTGAAGGCACCCGTTATTGCGGATTTCGACGGGAGATTTTCGGAAACCTACGTTAGCGCCACAAATTCGGACGTTACACTGACATCGTCGAGCGGCCTGAATGACCGACATGTTCGGATTGTCTTAACGAGTTCCCCGCGAAGCGGCGTGCTACTGTGGTCAGCTTACTACGACTGGCGATCCTGGGAATGGTTCGTGTTTGATGCTGAAATCATTGACGGCAAGGATGCTGAGGTCAGTGTCCACATTAACGATTACGACAGCATCGATCACTTTCAGGACACGCACGCTGGCATGATCACTGTTACCACGGGGAGTTCGGGTCACCGTGTACCCATCCGTGAAATCATACGGCAGGCAGAACGTGGGGATGACGCAGGCAACATCCGCCAGATCGCGATTTTTTCTCGCAGCCGAAACCCGGGCACCATCATGGCGATCGACAATGTTCGTCTAGAGTAAAGGCCGTCAGTTCTTGCATTCCTCGGCTGGCGATCAGTCTTTCCGAATCAACACGTAAACGGCGCCCGTACCGCCGTGCAACTGGCGGGTCGAGACGAACGCCAGCACCTTGTTCCAGCGCCTGAGCCAGTTATTCACCTTGCTCTTGAGCACGGGACCGCGTTCACCCGATCCCAGGCCCTTGCCATGCACCACGCGCACGCATGTGTGACCGCGGAAAGTGGCGTCATCGATAAAAGAACGCAGTGCAGTTTTGGCTTCCGGGACCGTCATGCCATGCAGATCGATCTCGTTCTGCACTGCATAATTTCCACGTCCCAGCTTTCGCATTGTGCGGCGGCCTACAGACGGGCGCTGAAATCGTAGTACCTCGGCCGCACCGGTTTCGATCTCATCGATGTCGGCCTCCAGACTTTCTTTGACAACCGCTTCCTCGTCCTCGCGCCGGAATTGCGCGCGTGGTTTTGGTTTGGGTTTGTAGTGGGGAGCTCTGATGTCCGGATCGATTGGAAGTGTATCGTCCATGATGCGGCGAAACAGGGCGGTATCGTCATCCTCGGGCTTGTTGTCTTCAGTCGACACGATTTCACTCAATGGTGCTATGGCAGGGAAGAAACATTGAGTATAGTGAGCTCGCCCGACATCGAACAATCATAAATCCTTGTGAAAATTCTGGTCAGTAATGACGATGGCTATCTCGCGAAAGGGATCAATGCGCTGGTGGACGCGTTGTCCAGAATTGCCGATGTCATCGTTGTGGCGCCTGACCGCAATTACAGCGGTGCGAGTAATTCCCTGACATTGCACTCCCCGCTGAGGGTTCGTGAGATCGAGCCGCACCGCTATTTTGTCAATGGTACGCCCTCCGATTGCGTGAACCTGGCATTGTCTGGCTTCCTTGACGAGGATCCTGACATCGTAGTGTCCGGGATTAATCACGGCGCGAACCTCGGGGACGACGTAATTTACTCGGGCACGGTCGCGGCCGCGATGGAGGGCCGGTTTCTGGGCCTGCCGGCCATTTCTGTGTCGTTGGTCGGTCCCCATTGCAAGCATTTCGACACAGCGGCCCGCGTCGCCCGGGATCTGGTCAGTAAACTGCAGGATGATCCGCTCCCCAAGGATATGATGCTAAACGTCAACGTGCCGGACGTACCTTTCGAGCAGCTCAGGGGTATCGAGGCTGCTCGGCTCGGCTTCCGGCATCGATCGGAACCGCTGGTGCCGATGGAGGATCCGCAAGGTAGACGAATCTATTGGATCGGGCCGGCAGGTGAAGGTAAGGACGCAGGGCCAGGTACCGACTTCGAAGCTATCGAGCGAGGCTCGGCTGTAGTAACGCCGATTAAGGTTGACCTCACCCGGCACGAAGCCCTGCCCGCGCTGATGGAATGGCTGGGGCGGTGATACGTAATAACGACGACATTCGCGGTATTGGTATGACCAGTGCGCGCACCCGTGATCGACTGGTACAACGTCTGTGGGATCATGGTATTCGTTCAACCGATGTCCTCGAGCAGATTCGCAATGTTCCGCGTCATCTTTTCGTCGACGAAGCACTCGCGAGCCGTGCCTACGAAGACACGGCCTTGCCGATCGGGTTGGGTCAGACAATCAGTCAGCCGTATGTCGTTGCCCGGATGTCTGAAGCACTGCTCGACGACTTCAATGGTGACTCGATGCTGGAAATCGGAACCGGTTGCGGGTACCAGACCGCGGTGCTGGCGCCGCTGGTAAAAAAGATCTGCACGGTCGAGCGTATCCCTGAGCTACTCAGGAAGGCGAAACAGCGACTCCGCGAGTTGGATATCTACAACGTCCAGTGCCGGAGGGGTGATGGCTGGGAGGGTTGGCCGAAATATGCCCCCTACGATGGTATTCTCGTCGCGGCAGCGGCGCCCGAACTGCCCGAGAAACTCCTCGAACAGTTGGCGGCGGGCGGACGACTGATCATGCCGGTCGGGCCCGCGGGTCACCAACAGCTTATCAAGGTGACGCGTCGCAGCGATCATTT
>CAZWEW010000191.1:0-3938 GCA_964633055.1 uncultured Woeseia sp.
GTCGTCAAGCCGGAAGATGCCTGATCCGGGCAGCGATGATCACCCGGTCCCGATTACCATCTTCGCCACCTGAATATCCTGTACGGCAACACCGGTCAGATCGGCGATAGTGATCTGTCCATCATTCGAACGGCCGAGCGACGGATCGCTAATGATGTCCCCCAGTTCGAGAATCTGTGCCTGCACGATCGAATCCTGATTAATCGCGGCGCAACACTCACCGTGATCCACGCACTGCAGAATGCTGTCTGCGACGACAAGGTCTGCTGTATGCAGCAGACCGGCATCCAGTTCCTGCTTGCCGTGATCGTCTGAGCCCATGGCGGTAATGTGCGTACCAGCCCGTATCTGAGCGGCATAAATCAGTGGTTCACGGGCAGACGTCGTCGTGACAATCAGGTTGCATTGATCGGTGAGGTCCTCGATTCGCGCCGCGACTCTCAAGTCCAGACCCCACTCCCGGATCGTGTCGTTTGCCTTGAGGTCATCGACCATTCGATCGACTTTCCCCGAATCCCGGCCCCAAACGTAACTCACATCGCAATCGACCACATCCTTCAGTAACTCCAGTTGAAACCTCGCCTGCGTACCCGTTCCAATAATTCCGATAGCGGATACGTGGCTGGGTGCGAGGTGCCGTGCGGCGACGGCACCTGCCGCAGCGGTGCGCATGTCCGTCAACCAACATCGATCGTGAAGTACGAGCTCAAGGTGTCCGGTCTTCTGACTGAATAGCAATATGACGCCATCGGCGAATGGCAAGCCGGACTTTTCATTGTCGTAAAACCCGGACGCGACCTTGAGGACGTAGACATCATCCCCCTTCACATAACCATATTTGATATGAACATCGCCTGGCGGATCCGAGAAGTTCAGAAATCCAACCGGAGGTACGACAACCTTGCCATCAGAAAAAAGCCTGAATCCTTCCTCTATAGCATCGATCAAATCAGGAACACGAATCCGCTCCTTGATCTGATCAAGCTCCATCACCTCGGTCATCGTTCCGGTGCCCTCATTTTCAATTCGCCGCCCAACTTGCGGACGCAAATCGCAGGATTCATGTCGGACCGCCAAGCATATACACTGTCTACTGGAGATTATCCCGCTTCATAGGGTGTGTCACGCATGAAAAGTGCACGACTGGCACTCGTCGGCCTCGGGAATGTTGGCCGACGAGTGCTCGATCTGCTTGCCGACCACAAAGACCAGTTGCGACGGAGACACGAACTCGAGTTTACCGTGCATTGTGTTGCCGACAGCAGTGGCGTAGCCGCAAGTGATACCGGTTTTAACATTCGCAAGCTATCGGATCTCAAGAGGACCGGCGGACAACTCGCCGAATTACCAGAGTACGGAGACGATCTGACGCTCGAGGAAGCACTCGAGCGGACACGGTGCCAGATACTGCTTGAAGCGTCGCCGGTCAATCTCAAGACCGGCGGACCCGGGCTCCGGAATAGCCGCATCGCTTTGGAACGAGGAATCGACTTGGTCCTCGCCAACAAGTCTCCGCTCGCCCTCGCACAACAGGAACTGGCCGACCTCTGCGACAAGACTGGAGCGGGCATGTTGTGCAGCGCGACGTTTTGCGGCGGTCTGCCGGTACTCAACGTCATCAGAAGAGACATGGTTTGCGGAACCGTTACCGGAATTCGGGGGATTTTCAACGGCACGACGAATTTCATGCTGAAGGAACTCCTTGACGGTCGGCACTACGACGACGCGTTGCGTCAAGCTCAGGACATTGGCGCGGCGGAGGCCGATCCTACACTGGATGTTGGCGGATGGGATACGGCTGCCAAATTGGTCATCGCAACGAATACCTTCAAGAACCCCATGATTTCGATCTCGGATGTCAGTGTGACGGGCATCGAGGATGTCGGGACGGCAGAACTCGAACGGTGCCGACACGAGCAGAATAATCTAAAGCTAATTGCGTCGGCTGAATGTATCGACGACGCATGGTCGTTCACGGTCGAACCGCGCCCGGTGCCCTTCGATAGTTTTCTCGGCGGCTGTAACGGCTGGGAGATGGCCGTTGAGGTCGATACCGATATCTACGGAAAATCTTTCTACAAGCTGTGGGAGCGGGAACCCGTTCCTACAGCTGCATCCATGCTGCGCGACGCGGTTCACCTAGCGCACCGGGCGTCAGTGCCGGCACGTTAGCAACCTGTCAAAAGTGTCTCAAGCGCAATTGAGACAAGCTGCTAGGAATCGGCGCAGTCGCCATATTCAGCCTCGATCGTCGAATGGTCGATACCAAAGTCCGACATGAGCACTGCCTTGACGCGCCGAACTACCGGTGTCGGCTCAACAACGTTTTCCGGTAAAACGACGTGCATCGTGAGCATCAGGTGCTGCGGCGTCAGGCCCCAAACATGTACATGATGAATCTCGCTGACCTCGGGCACCCTGGCAATGATCTTCTCTTGCATCTCATCGACGTCGAGCCACTCGGGCGCACCTTCGAGCAGTATATGGGCGCTGCGCCGCACCAATTGCCATGCACTTCTCAGGATCAGCATTGCAACCAACACGGACAGGATCGGGTCAATCGGCATCCAGCCTGTTCGGATGACAACCAGCGCGGCAATGATCGCGGCGACCGAACCCAGCAGATCCCCCAGCACGTGCAGGGCCGCGCCGCGGATGTTTAGATTATCCTGGTCACCACCGTGCAACACCACGAACGCAAAGATGTTCACCAGTAGTCCCGCAGACGCCACGATCAGCATCGTCCTGCCAATGACATCCGGCGGATCAATGAGTCGCATCACGGCTTCAAACAGGATCCACCCGACGATACCCAGCAACGAGAGGCCGTTCACGAAAGCCGCGATAATCTGCACCCGCTGGTAACCGTAACTGCGGCGCCCGTCGGCCGGCCTTGAACTTACACGAAACGCAAATGCCGCCAGTGCCAGCGCCATTGTGTCCGTGAGCATGTGACCGGCATCGGCCAGCAGCGCGAGCGACCCGGAGATAATGCCGCCAATCACTTCGACGACCATGAACGTACCGGTCAATACCAACGCAATCTGTACGCGCTTTACGTTGTCCGAGCCATGGCTGTGTGAGTATCCCATCGGAACCGTTCGGCTTATTGGTTGGATAGCCTGTACATCAGTATGGCTGCGCGCTTAACAGCCAGCGACATCGAATTGATTTCGAAACTCTCGCTCGGCGAATGGCCGCCTTTCCCGAGTCCACCCAGACCCGCGAGGGCATCTGCATATGGGGCCACGAAGGAGATATCCGCGGCGCCACGTTTCAGGGGGTCCAGCGCCAGCATCGGCCCCCGGCCCAGCGCCTCGTTGATTTCCGAGAACATTTCCTGCAGTACCATGTTACCAGCGGTCGGTGCCATCGCCGGGTAACCCTCATCGAACGTCAGTGTAGCCGTCGTATGCGGAAGACTGTTCACGATAACCGACAACATCCCTTCCTGAGCCCGCTCGAGCTGCTCCGGCGATATCGTCCGGATACCACCGTGCACAACGACCGTATTGGGCACTACATTTGTCTTGCCAAATGCAGTGCCGCGGTTCAGCTCGTAGTCGTACTCGACTGTCGTTCCGCCCAGAATAGCGCCAGCATTGAACGTCAGGTATTCCTCGCCGCGTACCCGATCGTAGAACGCATTCAGAATTCGGGCGACTTCAAAGATTGCGCCAGCACCAACTTCCTCCGAAAACACCTGAGATGAATGGGCCTGTCGTCCGGTCACTTCGAGTCGCCAGCCACTCGCCCCGCGCCGAGCTACGGTGGCCCAGTCTGCCCCGTCAAAATGCTGGCCTGCTTCGAAACCCAGTGCGACATCCGCCCACTTGCCGGACTCGATCAGGTCTCTACGACTGATTGACAACGGCCGTCCGGCGAACCCCTCGTCGCCGGTATAGAAGGCGATGATCTGCATTCCGTCGAGCACACCG
>CAZWEW010000192.1:0-3891 GCA_964633055.1 uncultured Woeseia sp.
GGCCGGTCGAGAAACGCGTCACACCGCCGAACAACCTCGAGTGGCAATTGCTGCCGGACGAGGACCGGGAATAATCAGGGCTGTGTAAGTCGCCCAGCATTCGCCGGAGTTCGTTCGGGTCGGTTTCTAGGTTGAAGAGGTCGCACACACCCGTGTCGTCGGTGAAATGGATGACGTTGTAGCGATCTGTGCACACGCAATTCTTGAATTCACGACCAGTCCATAAAGCAGTTGAGCCGACAAATCAAAGATAGTCGAGCGGCAAGGCGGTCGTGTACTTGATAGTTTCCATGCTGAACGAGGAACTGACATCGTATAGGTCGACCTTCGAGATGAATTCCTTGTACATGGCGTCGTAACTTTTCATGTCCGGTACAACAGAGCGCACGAGGTAATCGACGTCGCCGCTCAGCCGGTGCACTTCCATCACGTTCGGCATCGAAGCCGTGACCTCGTGAAACTGGTCGAACCAGGCCTTGCTGTGCTCATGCGTCCTGATTGCAGCGAATACGGTTAGGTTAAGACCCAGCGCCTGCTGGTTCAGGAGTGTCACCCGGGCACCGATGATGCCGGATGCCTCGAGGTTCTGGACACGACGCCAGCAGGCGGATTTCGAGAGTCCGGCCTTTTGCGCGAGTTCGGTCACCGTCATCGTGGCATCTTCCTGCAGGGCCTTCAGGATAGCGCGGTCTTTACGGTCCATATAAAATCACAATTTTTTCGTTGAATTTAGAATTATACGAAAAATTTCCTTAAAAAGAGTTAAAAAGCCGGAAAAAATCCGTGTAAATAGTCTAAGAAAGCAATAAAAAGGCACCTAATTCGGTCAATTTCGGTTTACCATTCACTGTCAGGTATTACCAAGGCAGCCGGGAGATCGCCATCAATAATCGCCTAATTTTTGGCGCGTTCTTTGTCGTTTTCTTCTTCTACTCGGCCTACGTCTACACGATGGGCACCGAAGCCGCACACCTCGAACCGATGTCTGATGAGGCGCGAGTGGGCCAAGACCTGTTCCAAGCGCACAATTGCATCGCTTGCCACCAGTTTTACGGCCTCGGCGGCTATATGGGTCCTGATCTCACCAACGTCACCTCGAGTTACAGCCCGATGTATGCACGTGCCTTTATCATGAATGGCACGGCGAACATGCCAAAATTCGACCTCTCCGACGAGGAACTGGATGCCATCGTGGCTTATCTTGAGTTTGTTGATGAGACCGGCACATATCCGCCGAAGGAATACAGGGTCAGGTGGTTTGGAACCGTTGAACAGGAGGACGATCCGCGATGATTGCCAGGGACGACGGGATGATTGGAATCCATTTCATGCGTCTCGGCATGCTGGCGCTGGCCCTGGGCCTGTTTTTCGGCGTGATTGGCAGTTTCCAGTTTTTGTTTCCGGAGTTCCTGCGGGAACTGTTGTTCACGAAGACGCGGCCGCTGCATGTCTCTCTGGTTGTGTCATGGATCTTCCTGATCGCCATCGGTGGCATCTATTTCTACCTGCCCCGTCAGAACAACTTGAAGCTATGGTCATACAAGGCGGCAAACATTCATTTCTGGGTATTCATCGTCACGGGCCTCGCCATCCTGTTCAGTTATTTGGCAGGCAAGTTCGGCGGGCGTGAGTATTTCGAATTCCCGGCGGCGCTGAGCGTGCCGATCTTTCTGAGCTGGATCCTGTTTGGCGTCAACTACTTCAGGACCCTGCGTCCACGCAAGGAGCCGTGGCCCGTTTACTACTGGATGTGGGGCACCGGCATCGTCTTCTTCTTCATTACCTTCTGCGAGGCGTATCTCTGGCTCATCCCATATTTCCGTGAGAGCATGATTCGGGAAATCATCGTGCAGTGGAAATCTTACGGCGCGCTTACCGGCTCATGGAACATGCTCGTGTACGGCACAGCCATTTACGTGGCCACCCGTATTGCGGGCGAGGAGAAGACCGCCACATCAAAGATGGCGTACAGCCTGTATTTCCTCGGGCTCTTCAACCTGATGTTCGGCTGGGCGCATCACACTTATCTCGTGCCGTCCGAAACCTGGATCCGGACCTTCGCCTACTTCGTCAGCATGACTGAGTTGCTCATTCTCGGGAAGATTCTGTGGGACTGGCGCGGTTCTCTCGAGACGTTCCGCAAGCACAAATACTGTAACGCCTACAGTTTCATGTTCGCGGCTGACATCTGGGTGTTCGTTAACCTGATACTGGCGCTCTTCATCTCCGTGCCCGCGTTCAACTTGATAACGCACGGCACGCACATCACGGTCGCACATGCCATGGGCTCGACGATCGGTATCAACACAATGATCCTGTTGTCATCGATTTTCTACGTGATTCGTGAGGAACTGCCGGAGCGGGCGCATACCGCCTGTTCGAACCAGGTCCGGATCGGTTACTGGACAGCCAACATTTCCCTGGCGGTGTTCTTCACTGCGCTCGTACTCGCAGGCTTCGGCCGGGGGCTCTATGACGGACTGTCGTTTCAAGACATGATGATGCAGATTCGACCGTTCCTGCTGGTCTTCGCTGTGTCTGGCGTGACCCTGATGGTCGGCCTCTGGATTGTGCTCTGGCACGCCTATCGCCTCACGGGCCAGGTATTGTCGCCGGCAGCCGGCGAGCCCGTCCCGGACGCAGTCTGAGCCCGTTTTCCAGGCTGGGTCCGGTGTCGATCACGCGGTCCCTTTCCGGGTAACATGGGAACCGTCGCGTTGACGGTTCCTCTGACCACATGTTTGCGAAGGCCGGTAATAACAACAGTATCCAGGCGAGCCTGATCAGGCGCATCAGCGCTGCCGTTTTGTCCGCGGCATGCCTTGCAATGCTGACCGTCGCCTGCTCGAGGTCTTCGGGTATTACGCTGAACTATTCCGATCATGATCCACTCGGAGGTATGCGCACACAGTTCGTCAAGGACGTGCTGCTGGCGGGCATCGTCGAGCAGGGTGGCGGCAAGATCGTGGTGCGGGACTTTTGGGGCGGCGCGCTCCTCAGTTCCAAGGAAATCCTGAAAGGCATCGGTGACGGCATCGCGGATATCGGCTTCGTCTACCCGGGCCATTATCCGCGACAGCTGGTGGCACACTCAATCTTCCACCTGTTCCCACGTGGGCCGACGAGCTTTACGGACATGATCTGGTTCTATCACAAGGTTTATGAAGAGGTGCCCGCCTTCCAGGCCGAATTTGGGAAAGCCAACGTCAGGCCACTCATGGTCACCGCCGGACTGCCCGGTGCGTTTGCGAGCACGAGTCCTGCAGCGGTACTCGATGACATCGTCGGGGAACGCTGGCGTGCCGGTGGCAAGTGGCCCATGAAATACCTGGCCAACATCGGTGCCGTCCCGACCGCGGTGCCGTGGGACGATACCTATATGGCGCTGCAGACCGGCACCGTCGATGGCACGTTCGCGAATTATGACGGCATCCGCATGAAGAAGTTCGACGAAGCAGCACCAAACCTCCTGGTTTCCAGGGAGCTGTGGTATGGCATGCCGTTTCTTCACCTGGTCAATGCCAGAAAATTCGAACAAGTGTCCGAAAATACCCGGCAGGCAATGCTGCGAGCCGCCGCACTGGCGGAGCAGGCATTTGCGGCGACCTACGATGCGACCTTCGACGCGATCAGGGAGGCACAGGAGGCGGACGGTTATACGGTGATCGATTTGTCACCGGCGGACCTGGCGCGGTGGGAGAACAGCGAGGAACTGGAAAACCTCCAGGCCGAATGGGTCCGGGAGGCCGGGGCGGCGGGGCTCGAGGATGCCGCGGCCATCATGGACCAGGTCCGCGCCCTGCATGTAGAGGCCATGCGACGGAGCGCGCAATGAAGCAGTGGATACATCATGCGAACCAGTTTCTGTCTGGCCTCGCCGGCTGGCTCATG
>CAZWEW010000193.1:0-255 GCA_964633055.1 uncultured Woeseia sp.
CGAGTTCGCCTCCGAACCGCTGTTCAGGCAAAGATAGCGGCAAAACGGAGAGCCGCCCCGGGTATGCCCGATTTCCCTGTCGAGATACTCGATAAATGTCATCTGACTGACGTTCGCTGTCATGATGTTGGCCATGACGTGCGGCTGGTTTATTGCATCGAGCACGGCTTCGGGTGCGTGCCCGAAGCCGAGCATGCCGTAACCACCGCAGTCGTAAACGACAGCGCCTTTTACCGTGATAATCCAGGGTCCTGC
>CAZWEW010000193.1:265-3869 GCA_964633055.1 uncultured Woeseia sp.
AATGTAGGGATTCACGGACGCTAAGTCATAGAAATTTGTGAAGCCCTGCTGGGCCCGCCGAACCTGGTCGGCCTCGTCGAGCCCCAGGAAATCGGGACGAGACGTCTTAAGTTCCACATAGTGCGCATAGGCCCGATCGATCGCGAGTGCGAGCGATGGATCGCTACCGAGAAATTGGTGAATCACTCTTTCCTGCAGGCCAGACGCGCCAACGTCGCCGCCGTGTGCGCGCATTTCCGCCAAATGACCGAGCCGCCGATCCTTTCTGATTTTTCTGGTCGTACGATCGTCCATAGGCCTTCCTGCTTCGAGCCGCGCACTATAGCAGAGAGGGTGAAAGCACCTCACGATGCAAGTGCATATCGTGGGATATTAGGGTCAAGAACGGGCCCGGTACTATCCGGGCCTGCCTTGAGTCAAAGTGCTAGTAATCCGCGAGTGCCATTGCCGTCAGCCTGGCGCCTGTCTGCAGCATGATGTACTGCGTGCCTTCATGGACATAGGTTGACATGCCATAGCTGACTTGGCCCGGAATCTCGACGCTGCCGATCTGATCGCCCGTTTGTTTATGGACGAAGAAAAGTGCCGGCGTTTCGTCAGCGAGCTGGCTCGCATAGATAAACGCCGTCTTCGTAACGAGCATTTGTGCATTACTCCCCGTGCCGGTCGACTCGGGTAGCTCGACGCCCTCCAGCGCCGTGTTTTGACTGACGCGGTCTGGTGTTTCGCCGATCGGCAATTGCCAGAGATGTTCACCCGTATTCATGTCGATCGCCGTGATGTGGCTGTATGGCGGCTTAAACATTGGGATGCCGGCAGGATGTCTTACCTGGCTATAACGCAGCGATGCATAGTCGGAGAAAGTTCGACCTGTCGGTGCTTCAATGTTCGGATCACGCTCTTCACCGGTCACGATAAGTCGCGATGAGCAGGCGGCACGTGTCGAGACATACAAAATGCCGGATTCGGGGTCGGCGACCGTCGGTCCGTCGATATTGGTTCCGCCACCGTCGCCCGGGCACCAGTAGGCGGCAAGATAACCCTGGTCATTGTCACGGTGAAGCGGTGGGTTGAAAAGTGGCCCTGTCTTATGGTTTTTCAGCGCTTCGATTGCCTGTTCGTGCAATGTCGGCGTGTAGTTGACTAGGTCAAAGTTCGCCAGGCCCTGCATGCCGTAAGCGGCCGGTTTGGTCGGGAACGGTTGCGTCGCGGCCAGTTTTTCACCTGGTATATCGGATGCTGGCACCGGTGTGTCGATGATCGACCAGATCGGTTCGCCCGTTTCGCGATTGAACGTATAAGCGAAGTTTTGCTTCGTAGTCTGTACGACGATAGGAACGTCCTCGCCATCGATGTTGACGTCCAGCAGCACGGGCGCGGTCGATGTGTCGTAGTTCCAGATGTCGTGCTTGACGAGCTGGTAGTGCCAGACACGTTCACCGGTCTTCGCATCCAGCGCGATCAGGCTGGTACCGTACAGGTTGTCGCCCGGGTGAAATCCACCGTAGTAGTCAATTGTCGCGCCGTTCGTCGGAATATAGACGATGCCGCGTTCCTGGTCCGCGGCCATCGGTGCCCAGGAAGAGATGTCACCGGTGTATTGCCAGGCGTCGCTTTCCCACGTTTCGTGGCCGAACTCACCCGGCCTCGGGATGACGTGGAACTTCCAGAGGAACTGCCCTGTCTTCGCGTCGTAGGCGAGAATGTCGCCGGGCACGTTTTCGACGCGCGACTGGTAGTAACCCTGTTCGTGTGAGTTTCCGACGATGACGACGCCGTTGACAACAATCGGCGGTGATGACGTTGTGATATAGCCGTCGCCCAGGTCCATGCCTTCGTAGGGGTCGTGACTGTAGGGCAAGTCCTCCAGCAGGTCTGTGAGCATGTCAACGACACCCGTTTTGGGAAAACCGTCTATCCCTACCGGGCGGCCCCAGTTTTCGAGGGGCTGACCGGTCTCGGCATCGAGTGCGGTCAGGAAAAATGCGGGGGACGAAATGTAGACGATGCCCCGACCGTCAATCTCGGCGTAAGCGACGCCCTTGCCATAGTCAGCGCGCATCGAGTATTCGTAGCGCGGTGTCTTCGGCTCGCCATAGGACCAGAGCAATTCGCCCGTACCTGGATCGAGTGCGACCACGTAGCGCCGTGGGCCTGCAACCGTGTACAGCTTTCCGTTGATGTAGCTTGGTGTTGAACGGCCGCTTTGCGCATTGAATCTCGCGCCATCCCAGACCCAGGCTTCCTCGAGATCTTCGAAATTCTCGAGATTTACTTCATCGGCGGGCGAATAGCGGGTGTGCGCCGCGTCGCCCCCGAGGTAGCCCCAGGTGCCGCCATCGGTATCCGGCGCATTCCTAATAACGGATGCATCGTTGTTGGCACCTGAATCGCTGGTCGATTCCTGTGCGCACCCAGTGAATGCCAGCGCTATTGCAATGACGCCAAGGTGTACGAATCTGAACGCTGAAACTGCGTCTTTCATTATTGTTCCCCCGTTCTGCTCTTCCTACCTGCTCCCAGATCCGGGTGCGGTGATTGAATCGCTAGGTGATCCAAGTTTACGTCAATTGACTAGCGCATTGGAGATTAAAAGCCCGTTTGATACAGTCACCCATTGCCTGCAGGTTACAAGGAAAATCAATTACCTACGGGCGTGCTAATCGGTCGGAACCGGACTTCTTGAAAAAATTTAGTTGCCTTGATCGGTTTGGGGCAGCATGTAGAACGCGACATTGACCGCGTTGTGAGCAGCTGATCCTGAATCTGCTCGGGCCTAGAGGGAATTGCTCTGATGTCACCCTGCACACTCGACGAATCGGCAAGCGGCGTATACATCATATCGGCGACGCCGTTCTCGGACGACGGGACGCTCGATTTTGAAAGTGCCGATCGCCTTGCCGATTTCTATATCGAGAAGGGCGTCTCCGGCATCACGGTCCTCGGCATGATGGGCGAAGCCCAAAAGATGTCGCCTGACGAATCGGAACAATTTCTGGTTCGCATGCTAAAGCGTGTCAATGGAGCGCTGCCGGTCGTGGTCGGTGTGTCCAGCGCGGGCCTCGATAATCTCGTTCACCTGTCAAGGTTCAGTATGGACCAGGGTGCAGCCGGTGTGATGATTGCGCCGCCACCCGGCCTCGGAACAGGTCAGAAGATTTATAACTACTTCGAGCAGATGTTCATTGCCCTCGGGCCCGATGTCCCAGTGTGTTACCAGGACTATCCTCAGGCGACCCGTACCGAGATATCGGTTTCGCAGTTCAATCGGCTGGTCGCGGACTTCGATCAACTCGTAATGTTGAAGCATGAGGAATGCCCCGGGTTGAACAAGATTTCCGGTGTGCGCGATGCATCGGATGCCGGCCTTCGCCGGGTGTCAATCCTGTGTGGTAACGGGGGGCTCTACTTGCCACAGGAGCTCGCGCGTGGAGCCGACGGTGCGATGACAGGTTTCGCATATCCCGAAATGCTCGTCGCGGTTGTCGCGTTGCACCTGTCGGGTCAACATGACCAGGCGGAGGATATATTTGACGCATACCTGCCGTATGTGAGACATGAACAACAGCCCGGCTTCGGACTCGCCCTGCGAAAGGAGATTCTT
>CAZWEW010000194.1:0-3855 GCA_964633055.1 uncultured Woeseia sp.
GGTGACCGACCAGCCCGATGACCTTGAGCATGCAGAAGAACGTGGGGCAGAACTTCTGGACGCCGTACAAACCGCTAAAAAAAGGTACCGGCAGCATGCCAGCAGGCTTTCCACTGGCAGACAGAAAGCCTCCAAGCGCTTTGACTCGGACGTAACGTTGGCGATGAACGACCTCGGCATGCCGGGAGGTGTATTCAAAGTGGATATCCAGACCCGCGACTTATCGGAGCCTCATGCTTGGGGCATGGATGACATCGAATTCCTGATTTCTGCCAACCCCGGCCAGGCGCCGATGCCATTGTCCAAGGTGGCATCCGGCGGCGAGCTCTCGCGAATGAGTCTCGCCGTCCAGGTCATTGCGAGTGACGGCAGCACCATCCCGACAATGGTT
This sequence comes from uncultured Woeseia sp., assembly GCA_964633055.1. Classification (GTDB taxonomy): domain Bacteria; phylum Pseudomonadota; class Gammaproteobacteria; order Steroidobacterales; family Woeseiaceae; genus SZUA-117. The sequence goes on from CAZWEW010000194.1 coordinate 392, forward strand.
TTCGATGAAGTCGATAGTGGGGTCGGCGGCCGCGTTGCCGAAATAGTCGGACACAGGCTCCGCGGCCTCGGTCGAATCCGCCAGGTGTTTTGTGTGACACACCTGCCGCAGGTTGCGAGCCTTGGAAACCATCACTATCGCATCATGAAAATGAGCGACGGGAAGTCCACCCGAACCAACATCACACGACTGTCAAACGATGAGCGTGTCGAGGAGATTGCCCGAATGCTGGGCGGGGTGGAGATCACAAAACGAACCCGGGATCACGCAGCCGAGATGCTCGCTACAGGTTCTGAAATGAAAGATCAAACGGCCTGACGACCGAATCAGTCATCGTTTTTTTTCAGCGGTCGCACATACAAAACGAGGTTGTGATCAACAATTTCGTAGTTGTGTTCCTTGGCAATTGTATGCTGTATTCGTTCAATTTCGTCGTTGACGAACTCGATAACGTCGCCAGTTTCGACACACACCATGTGATCGTGATGAGTGCCCCCGTCAAGCTCGAAAACTGAGTGCCCCCCCTCAAAATTATGCCGAATAATAAGTTCGGCTGACTCGAACTGCGTCAAAACCCGGTAGACGGTCGCAAGCCCGATGTCCTCGCCGGCATTCAGCAACTCGCGGTAGATGTCCTCCGCGCTCAGGTGTCTGTCCTCGCTGGTTTCGAGAATCTTGAGAATCTTCAGACGCGGACGCGTCACCTTTAGGCCTGCCTTTCGAAGTTCCTGGCGGCGAGGAGCGCGGAGCGAGATACGCAGATCTGCCATGATGCGGGTTCTCGTGACTGGATACGATTGTTGTATGGCTATCGTGACGGCTGGCAACACGATATCATTCTCCCCTATTATGCCCCGTACTGGCGGCGCGCTCCACTGGGAATCTCCCTAGCTACCCCGAAATTTGGCACAAATCCACTCTGTAGCAATCTACCACCATCATGCACACCCGATTCCTTGCCATCATCATTGCACTTAGCGCTTTACTCGTCGGTGGGTGTGTCTACCAAGCCGCCTTATCACAGGGGAACCTCCTCGACCAAGAAGACATTGACCAGGTCGAAGTCGGCATGACTCGCGGTCAGGTTCGTTTCCTGCTCGGCACACCGATGATCGACGATCCTTTTCACGAGGATCGCTGGGACTACGTGTATTTCTACCGAGTAGGCCGCGGAAGGGCATCGTTAAAACGGTGGATCTCCGTCTATTTCGAGGGCGACAACGTTACTGAAGTAGTGAAAGACCAGGAACTCAAAACCAATCTTTAGCTCCTCGGTTTGCTTACCGCTACATCGTTGCCTGTCCCCATGAACTGCCCCTCACTTGCCAATTGACGCCGGGCATCCCGTGGATCGGTCACGAGTGGCCTCAAGACCTCCAGCCGGTCATCGACACACAAGACATGATCATCGGCCACCACCTCGCCCCAGATGGCGAGCGCACACACCGAAATATCCAGTTCCGGCAAACTTGACTCAAGATCCGCTAGGGCAAGTGCCTGACTTGCCGTCGTACCGACAGGCACTGGCAGGGAGATGAGCACCTGTCGATTCGGGAGCGCCGCCACCACCTCGATCGAAATATGCTCAGCGAGTGCCATAGACCTCGGCCGCCCGGTCGATGAACGCATCGACCAACGAATTGCAGGTTTCCTCGAAAAAACTGCCAAACATAATCTCAACCAAGCGACTTTCGAACTCGAAGTCCAGTTCCAGCGATACCTTGCAGCCTCCATCCCCAAGGGATTTAAACCGCCAGCCGCCCGCTAGATGGTGGAATGGTCCACCGATCAGTGCTAGGTCGATCGACTGTCCCGAGATGATCGAATTCCTCGTCGTAAATTCCTTGCTGATGCTGCCTTTGTGCAACTCGAGCGTCGCTTCCACAACATTGCCAGAACGGTTATGCACTTCCGACCGACTGCACCAGGGTAGAAATTCGGAGTAGGCATCAACATCGTTGACGAGATCGAACATCGCGCCGGCGCGGTAGGGAACAAGTGCACTTTTCCTAACATGATGCATAACGGCCCCGAACGGAAACCTGCCTACACTGGATGGCAAATTCTGGATTAATTTCGAATAGCGGACAACATATTGACAACCTGCCTTATAATCGCGGCCCGCTCAACGATTATGCCGGACAACAGAGGTGTGGTGAGCAAGCAAAGAGAAAAACACCCAGGTTCGTCGAGAATTTCGGAAAATAAGAAGGCGCGCTTCGACTATGCAATCGAAGGCACCTTCGAGGCCGGGCTCGCACTGGAGGGCTGGGAGGTAAAGAGCCTCCGCGAGGGTCACGCTCAGATCGCGAAGAGTTACGTACACCTGCGAGATGGCGAGGCGTGGCTGCTGGGTGCCCAGATTACGCCGCTTGGAACCGTATCGACTCATGTCCGACCCGATCCGACCCGTACGCGCAAACTCTTACTGCACCGGCACGAACTGGACCAACTAACAGGCTCGGTTGAACGTAAGGGCTATACGCTGGTTCCACTCAACCTGCACTGGTCGAAGGGTCGTGCCAAACTCGATATCGGCCTCGCCAAAGGCAAAAAAGCGCACGACAAGCGAGCGGCGGTCAAGGATCGTGACTGGAAGCGACAGCAGGCTAGGATACTCAAATCTTCTTAGTTAAATATCAATAAGTTATTATTATTTATTCAAGTTAATACTTAATATTTACCACTCCTCACAAGACATGATTTCAGCACCTGCAGGGAGAATCGGTATTACAGTGCTACATAGCATCCACTCCGTTTCTGCGGTCCGAGAAAATATCACCTAGCGTGTCTTAAACTTTCTCCACCATTAAAGATTTCGAGCACAGTCGATTGTTTTTTTGGTCCCCGGCCCTACACTGTTCGTTATCTTGGGGGCGAATTGGATTCGACGTGGGTCACAAAACTCCGGGTGCATGCCGAGGAACAGATCACCTCGTAAAACCAGCTGTAAAACTCATAGTTGCCAACGACGACAACTACGCACTAGCTGCTTAAAAACCAGCCTAGCGCCCTCTGCCCGGCTCGTGCTTGTGCGGCCGGATAACAGGGGTCACCGACACAAGACCGCGGTGAGGACATGTCCAGGGTTTGATCCGTTAAATTCTTGCTGGACTGGCTAATGGTCTTCCCTGCCCGTCGGGTAGCCGTTAGCGAGATTAAAGACGGAATAAGCATGTAGACCCCGTAGTGGAGGGCTTGCGGACGCGGGTTCGAAACCCGCCGCCTCCACCACTTTAATTTTCAGGAATATTCATGGCAAGACATAACGCGCTACAAATGCTTGGTCGGTCGGGGAATCCCGCTCTAAGTGATAACACTTTCAGAAATGAGGGGGCTGCAGTTGGACAGGCTATGACGCTGCAAGGCACCGTTAATAAAACCGGGATTTTATTGGCCCTGCTCGTTCTAAGTGCTACGTATACGTGGAACTTGTTTTTCCAGGCTGGAAATCCGGCAGCGGT
>CAZWEW010000195.1:0-3827 GCA_964633055.1 uncultured Woeseia sp.
CATCTCTGATATCCATACAAAAAACATGACCGACCCTGGCGGTCGCTACGAAGATGCCCGCGTCCGAGGCATCACCCTAAAAGACAGTTTTCACGGCCGTACCGCACGACCCGCCCGCTATTCGGATGCGACGCTCAACCACTGTCGGAAATACCTGGCCTCATTTCGCGACGACGATTACCTGTTGACCGTCGAACCGAATGACACTGCCGGACTCGAAGTCGCGTATAGAACCGCAGAAACAAGGGGCGAGTTTATCGAGGCATTCTTTATGGAGCCGGTCATGGGTGAAGGCAACCCCGGGCAATCGATAACGCCGGAATTCTACCAACGGGCTCGTGAGCTCACGCGCGAGCACGGCTCAATGTTCGTCATCGATTCCATCCAGGCCGGCCTCCGTACACACGGCGTACTGTCGATCGTCGACTATCCGGGCTTCGAGTCGCTGGATGCGCCAGACATGGAATCGTGGTCAAAGGCGTTGAATGGTGGCCAGTTTCCGCTCTCGGTGCTGGGACTTGCCGAAATCGCCGCGACTGTCTACCGCCATGGTGTATATGGCAACACGATGACAACCAACCCGCGTGGTCTCGACGCAGCGAGCGCGGTGCTGGGCCAGTTCACGTCTGAACTTAGAGACAACATCCGTAAACGCGGATCGGAGCTGAAGGTAAGGCTAAAAGATCTGGCTCAAGAACTAGACGGCGCAATCACACGCGTCCAGGGAGCGGGGCTTCTATTAGGCTGCAAATTCGCCGACCGGTACAAGGTATACGGCACAAACAGCATCGAGGACTATCTGCGACGACAGGGCTTGGGCGTCATTCACGGCGGCAAGCACTCGCTCCGATACACGCCGCACTTTGCGGTGGGAGCGGACGAAGTTGACCTGATTGTGGAGCTGACGCGGGATGCTCTGCTGAACGGCCCACAAGACACCTAGCTACTTCCTGACAGCAACACCTAACCACTGGGCGACCAGCGCTGGTCTCTCATTCCCTTTGATTTCGACGACGATATCCGTCGTGAACTCGACGCCGCCATTGTCACGCACGCGGGCGCCAGCAAACGTAAACGTTCCGCGGATATCGGATCCGGCCGGTACGGGTTCCGGTAATCGGAGTCGGTTGAAACCAAGATTGAACAGCTGCGTGTTGTCACCGTGTGCAAACCCGGCACGTTCAAACACCTGGTATGAAAAATACGTCAGCATGGACAGCGTCAGGAAACCGAAAGAGATTGTCGTACTCAGTGGCGAGTTTAGCTTCGCCCAATCGGGGTCTACGTGATAAGGATCCTCGTCTTTCGTCAATGTTGCGAAGGTGTTGATATCGTCCTGCGTCACCGTATACCAGTCGGAACTCCCGAGTTCTGTACCCGGCACCATCTCCAGTAGTTCCGTAAAGTCTTTCAGCGCAGTATCCACCAAGTCACCACTCCCTCCACGCCATCTACAATGTGACCGTCAACAAACATAGTGGCAAAACAGGAGATACTCGCCGGCGTCGATGATCTTCGCGCCGGGGCATGGGACAGGCAGGAGCAGGCATGGTGTTAACAACGCAATGTCATGTGCAACCTTCACCTAGTGGAAAAAATCGGGTTGTCGAGCACCCGAACCGCGACCTGCTGGCCTGTGACCGAGTAGCCAATATATTCATAAGTCGCACCGGACGATGCGATGAATTCCTGGAAAGCCTTGAACTCGTGCTGCTGCCAGCGCGGGAAATTGTAGTACTCGTCGAAGAGAATCACGGCACCCGGTTGCAACCTTGGCCCCAGCGCATCGAAGATGGTCACAGTCGATGAATACAAATCGCAATCGACATGCAGGAACGCGATTGGGTCAGCGTGCTTTTCCAGAAAATCTGGGATCGTCTTGTCGAACAAACCGATTTCAAACCGCACGTTCTCCGATACCTTAGGCAGCTTCTTCTGCGCAAATGCGCCGACGGGATTGCCATTCCAGTACTCGGGTATTCCCTCGAATGAATCGAATCCGTAGACCGGGCGCCCTGCCGATGCACCGATCCAGCGAATCGACTTGCCACGCCCGACACCGAACTCGAGATAGAGCCCGGGCAAGGAGGCCTCGAATACCACAAAGTCTACCAACTCCTTGTGCTTTTCGAACCAGGGCGCATCCGGCATATTGGCCTTCACGTAGTCCAGCGTCTCCTTCTTGGCATCGAGTTGAAGATCGACCAGCAGGTTCGACCCGTAGTACTTGAGTACAAATCGGCGAAATAGGAACTCGCTCAGGGTGCGCTTGAAAAGGGGCATCTGTTCTCGGCTCTCGCTTTGAACTAAATGGCCGGCGAGTTTAGCACAAGGCCTTTATTCGCCAGTTGGAATTTCCGGTATATTGCTGCGCTCTGCTCACCAAAAACAATCCTGAAAAAGGCCGATGAAATACCTCGCCAAACGACTTTTCTGCCTGTTTATTGTTGGCTGTTCCCCGGCCGAGCAACCGACACCGGAATCAGCTCCGATTACCGACGACGACAGCTGGAACTATGGAGCCATGGTGACGGCCGCCAACCCGCACGCCGTTCATGCAGCCATCGAGATACTTGAGAAAGGAGGGCATGCAGTGGACGCTGCGATAGCCGCGCATCTCGTACTCGGTTTGGTCGAGCCCCAGAGTTCTGGTATCGGTGGCGGTGGATTCATGCTCGTTTACGAACGCGGCGACGGCAGCCTGACCTTTCATGACGGCCGTGAAATAGCGCCCGCAGGCGCTACCGTCGACATGTTCATGCGAGACGGGGAAGTTATGAGCTTTTTTGAATCGTGGCTAAGCGGCAAGGCCATCGGTGTGCCCGGTGCCATCGCGCTCTACAAGAACGCGCACGATCACCACGGCCGCCTGCCATGGGCAGATGTGTTCAAGCCCGCCATCAGGTTGGCGACGGATGGCTTCGAGGTTTCCCCGAGGCTCGCAAATTACCTGCCCATGATGGCCGGGCAGGGAAGACTGGATGAAGATCCCGGTTCGGCGGCCTATTTTTACCCGGGCGGCACTGCACTACAGGCGGGCGACCTACTAAAGAACCCGGAGTATGCGACGACACTGAAGCGAGTCGCGAATGAAGGCCCAAGTGCGTTCTATACAGGAAAAATAGCAGAGGCAATCGCGGCGGCGGCACAATCCGAACCCAACCCGGGGTCGTTGACCATCGAGGACATCTCAAACTACCGCGCTGTCCAGAGGGAGGTTATTTGTGGTGCGTTTCGTGACATGAACATCTGCACGCCCTCCCCGCCGTCATCGGGGGGCGCCCAGATCATGATCGCGGCGCTCTATGATCACCTGTCCACCAATGCAAACGGCCAGGCAGATAGGATCGCTGCTTTCGTCGACGCCCAGCGACTCGCGTATGCAGACCGTGACCACTACTTCGGCGACCCCGACGAAGTCGATATCCCGCTTCACGATCTCCTGAACCCGGCTTACCTGAAGCACCGCGCGACTGAGCGCTTCGACCCCGACACATCTCCGGTGCCCGGTGACCCAGGCTCTGTGCTTCACGGCGAATCATCAGCAGCACTGTTTTCGAGAGACACGACCGAAGAAGCTGCCGGCACAACACACCTGTCAATTGTCGACGAAGAGGGCAATGCAGTTTCCATGACCGTAACCATCGAAGCGCCATTCGGCACCCAGCGCTGGGTGGCTGGTTTCCTTTTGAACAATGAACTGACCGACTTTGCGCGTGAATTACCTGCAGATGGCAGTCGGCCGGCCAATGCAATTGCACCAGGCCGCAGGCCCCGTTCGTCGATGTCGCCCAGCATGATTTTCGACGGCGACGGCGACCTGCTGA
>CAZWEW010000196.1:0-3823 GCA_964633055.1 uncultured Woeseia sp.
GCACCGCCAACACGGCTCTGACTTGCTACCGTTTGGTGCGCCTAGTTCTCACCCACAGCTTACCGGACTGACGCCGATACCCCGCGACGGATAATGATGACTGCCGCAATGACAATGGCAGCCGCGATCAGCGTACCGGCATTGACGACACCGAGCGATCCGGACCAGACGAAGAAATACCCGACCGATGCCGTAAAGAGAGCGTAATACACGAACGGGAAAAACGTCTGGCGAATCACCATGCCTTCGCGTCCGAGCATCCCGACGACCGCTGATGCAGCAACAACGTTGTGCACGCAGATCATGTTGCCGGATGCGCCGCCGACAGCCTGTAGCGCAACGATCCACGTCGGATCGACACCGATGCGCTGCCCGACGCCGAACTGGAAAGACGAGAACATCATGTTGCTGACGGTATTGCTGCCGGCCACGAAGGCTCCGAGCCCGCCGATAAAAGTGGCAAACAATGGCCAGGCACCACCGGCGAGCGCCGCGACACCATCCGCGAGTTCGATCGGCATACGCTCGTACCCGGACAGGCCACCACCGGAGTTGATGAACACCTGTACCATGGGCACGGTGAAGATCAGTGCCGTCGACGCACTCAGAGCCGTACGTCCTGACTTGCCGATCGCGCGACCAAGAGTTGCGCGATCCATGTTATGGCACAGCCATGTGTATATCACGGCAATCAGGAAGATCGTTCCCGGCAGGTAAAGCGGTTCGACATTGACTGTGATGTCTGTGCCGAAGATATCTGGTATCCGGACAGCGACGCCCTGCATCCACGCCTTGAACGGCAATGAGTCAAGACGCGTGATGACCAGCAATCCGGCAACAACGAGATATGGTGACCATGCCCTCAACATACCGATATTCCGGTCGACGACGTCACCGGGACGGATATCGATCGTGCCCGACCAATCCGGTTGCCAATCCTGTTTCGGCACAAAATTCCACACGTCTTCGGGAACGAAAATACCCTTTTTCGCCGCCGTTATAACAATGACAAGGCCGGCAAGGCCGCCGAGCAACGAAGGAAATTCAGGACCGAGAAACACGGCAGCGAGCAGGTAAGGAACGGTCATCGCGAAAGCCGCAAAGACAGCGAACTTCCATGCGCGAAGACCTTCTGCGAATGACCGGTTGCTGCCAAAAATACGCGTCATGATGCTGACAACAATTAATGGAACGAACGTGCCCGCAACAGCGTGTAGGAAAGCAACCTTGACAGCGATGTCTTCCAGAAGAAGATCGAACGTGAGTCCGTCCGTCGCTGCGACCAGGTTCGTTACAGCGGCGTCGTTTGACAAGCCTGTACTTACGCCGACGAGGATGGGCGTTCCCGCGGCACCGAACGACACCGGTGTACTCTGGATGATCATGCCGGCAATGACCGCAGCCATTGCCGGAAAACCCAGCCCTGCCAATAGCGGTACGGCGACGGCCGCCGGTGTACCAAATCCCGCCGATCCTTCGATGAAGGCACCAAATAGCCAAGCGATGATAATGACCTGCACTCGCCGGTCCGGGGAGATATCAGTGAAACCAGCGCGGATCGTGTAAAGACCGCCGCTTTCCTGCAGCGTATTGAGAAGCGCGATCGCGCCAAAGATGATAAAAATCAGCGTCACCGCGACCACGACTCCGTTCAGCGAGGCCGCTGCAACCACCGTCGTCGGCACTTGCCACACAAAAAGGGCAAGTAGGACACAAACGACGTACGCCACGGGCATGGCCCGACTTGCCGGCCAGCGCAATGCCACCAGGAACAATGCCACCGATGCGATGGGCAGAAGCGACAGCAACGCCAGTATGCTGTTACTCACGACTACATGGGCCCGGGCGACGCTCGCTGCCTCGCACATGCAAGCAGGAGCGCCCGGAACGCTCCTTTGATTCAAACATAAGCGGAATCACTGCTTGTTGTATGCGATGCCGGCCGCCTGCGCTTTCTCGATCGCGATGACCATGGCCGGTACAAGATGAACGCCATCGTGAATATGGTTCTTGAGGTCGGCGACAATGGCCTCGGTTTCACCTAATCCCCTCATGCTGAGGTCCATGCTAAACGCGTTCACCGCATTGTTGCAGAGTAGGAAAACCGTGCCCATATCCCGCTGCAGAGCCAATATGGATGCCGTCGGAAACGGCCCGATAGGTCCTACCCGCGGCAATTCGTCGCCATCCTGCGTTTCGTAAAACAGGTTTCTGAGCGCCGGTTTGCCCGTTTGAGGGTCGTTCAGCATCAGGTATTCACCGAGCTTGTATTTCTCCCACATGGCGTCTTTGAACGCCATCGGGGTACTTGCATTCGGTCCAATGGCGTAGAACGTACCCACCGTCCCGACGTCACTGACATCCGCACCATACGCTGCTTGGTAGGTGGCGATGTAATTGTAAATATGGATCAATCCGGCCCCTTTCTTGTGCGCGGGAAAATCGAACAGGCACTTGTGCTTGCCCGTTACGTCACCCATCCACCTGTCCTGTAAATCCATTTCGGCCGGTACTGCACTGGCGCTGCTCATCCCAGCAACCGGCAGCGATGCCGCGGTTGCGGCGCCGATCATCTTGCCCAGGAACGCTCGCCGGGAACTGTGCTCTTTGGTGTTCACGCTTCTACCCCTTCCATACTGTCATTGATATTGTTATTTCACCGGGTCTGGAGCATCCCGGCGGCTGCCTTGCCATCCGATTATAGCGAACTCACCGGCTGGGAGAGGTTCGCATGCTGTTGCATAAGCCCTGCGATGGTCGCCGAATGCCGTCGCCCGAGTCCACATTCCGTTGCAATGCCGAAATCGGTGACGACCCGTCGCGCAGTTGCAATACGCCTAGCTGTACCTGCCTCGCCGTCAGTATGGTGTACCAGCCCCAAGTACAGGCGCGTGTGTGTGGGCAAAACCAGTTGACGAAGCGGTTCGAAATAGACCTGATCATCCCTGTCGCGCGGTACCGGCATGTGAATCCATGTAACAGGTCTCGTCGACTTTTCGATGACACCGCGGGATATGTCTGTAAGAAATCCTGTATCTTTTGGTTCACAAAAGTGCTTGTGTCCGGAATCTCCATAGCAAAGGTGCAGGCCCACGTCAGCGCCTTCGGGAACTGCATCCACGAGCCTCGCAACCCGGGTAGTGATTGCCTCTCTCAGATCGCCGTCGATATGGCTTTCCATCAGCCCTTCTAAAAGGGCGAATTCGGAGACCGTCTCCCACTGAATAGCGAGCTGATCTGCTGGCACCTGATCCAGTATGGCCGATATTTCGTCAAGCAATGCACGTTCGTAGGCAGTTTCGAAGGATGCACGTGAGTCCGGTTCGACATAAAAGAGGGCTACCGAAAGTGGTGTCGGCAGGCCAACCTGGAACCGAACGTCGTCTCGCACGACACCTTCCTCGATGAGCTGGCTGAAAACGCCGAAAGATTCGATGGCCGCCTTTGCATAACCCAGGTCCGGGAATGAAATCTGCGCGGCGGATGTCACCCCCTCCACCACGCGGAACGGTTTTACCGGCACGTATACCGAATCGACTTCCGAGATCTTGAGTTGATCGCTTGTACCAATCTTCGCGTATTGCCAGCGTATCCAGTAATCACGCTCACCAACCTCGCCGTCCGGAAGGCGCTCTACATGATCGCCCATGTGAGTTGCAGCCAGACGGAAGGCCTCCTATAGGCGAGAACCAACAGCCTGGGCTGCTGGGTCTGGCCTGCGGGAGCCCCTGTAACCAACTCATGCCCCCTCCTCCCTCCCTCCCAGTGGCAGCACTGGCAAGGCCTGGCATCAACTGTCCTCGGTAATAATACTTTACACTGG
>CAZWEW010000197.1:0-3805 GCA_964633055.1 uncultured Woeseia sp.
TACAACTTCAGCTACTGGTTCTGCGACCTCTTCTGCAGCTTCAGCTACTGGTTCTGCGGCCTCTTCTACAACTTCAGCTACTGGTTCTGCGGCCTCTTCTACAACTTCAGCTACTGGTTCTGCGACCTCTTCTGCAGCTTCAGCTACTGGTTCTTCTACAACCTCCTCTTTGTTTTCTTCTTCATTATCATTTGAACTGCTAAAAAGATTTTTAAAAAAGTTTTTCATTCACGTATCCCTCGCACAACATATATCGATGTCTAACACAGTCAAGACCATGCACCCCCAATACATAAAGCCTAACAATAAAAGAACAGTCATGTCGCAATATGGTCAAACTTTTGAGTGCTTTTTCTCAGAATTCGTGGGATTCAGTCAGACTGATTTAAGGAGGACTTCCCATTTTAAAGGAAAAAACTCTAGCCTTCCTAAGAACTAGCTAACTCTATAACTAAGCCATCCCTCATTTTGTAAGGCTTACAGTTATGCCCGGTAGACCTATGCCTTTCAATTCAGTGTGCCAAGTTTCCCCGATCGTAATTGTATGTGCATGGGTAATTGTGCCGGTTGTAATAATCTCGCCAGCCAGAAGAGGGGCATGAGCAGGCAGTTTCGCAAGAACAGAAAACAAATGACTTATTGGGGCCAACGGGTTTCCAAGTACGTTGGAACCGGACCCGGAATCAACGGGCTGACTATTGCGGGCCAGTGACAGTGAAAAGGACTCCAGTATTCCGGCAGGATCACTTCCAAGTTCTGTCAATCGCTGGGGGGGGCCGATCAACAAACGACCATGCAGCCCACCATCGACAATCGCATCCGCGGCGCGAAAATTCCAGCCTGGATAATGCGATTGCACTACTTCGAACCCATGCGCAACCCATTCGATCGAATCGACAATCTCGGTAAGATTACTCGATGAAACAGGCTTGTTGAGACAAAATACAATTTCAGGTTCGATTTTTGGTTCCAGCAATTCACTGATCGAACATGTGCCGATTCCGGCCTCCAGAAACTGAACAGTCCTGTCATAAACATGCGCCCAAATGGGTTGCCTGACACCAAATTCAGCCCACAGGTTAGCGTTGGTGAAGCCAATTTTCCGGCCGACTGACTTAGCGCCCTCGTTAAGCCTGGCTTCGTGAATCAGGCGAGCTACCTCATATGCGTTGTTTACGTCGAACTCTGGTAGGTAACTGGAAGGACAGTCTAATGGCTGACATTCGTCTTGCGCGGTCTTGATAAGAGACGCGAGACGTTGAATTTCAATGTTATTCACTCTGCACGCTACACTTGCCAAATGACCCGGTCCCCGGTGGCCGAGGTAGTGGACAATCGAGCCAGACCCCGAGGATCCAGACATACTCCTCGACAAATAACGGCTGGATGCCTGAGCGTTTCATGGCTATGCGATAGCACGCCTGATGCCATCCAGGCCGTGATCCAGCTGTGAACGCGCACAGGCGATATTCATCCGGAAAAACCCAATGCCTTCTTCGCCGAACTCGGTGCCACTGTATAGGCCTACGCCTCCAACATTGACGAGCCGATCCATGATCTCATCCTGTTTCAGTCCGGTCTCCCGGAAGTCGAGCCAAGCCAAGTAAGTGGCCTCCGCCGGCACCTTGTGTACGCCGGGTACCTGATCCTGGATGAAGTCGGCCGCACGCTGGTGATTGACCGCGATGTAGCGAACAACTTCGTCCAGCCAGTCGCCGCAATGGCGGTAGCCAGCAATCATTGCCTCGGCGCCGAACGTCGTGTCGTGATTGAGCTGTGTAACGTCGAGAAAGTGCCGATATCGGCGTCGCAATTCTTCGTCCGGCATAATCAGGGTCGCCTGCGGGATCCCGGCTGTGTTAAATGGTTTGTTCGGGGAAATGACAGTCACCGATCGATCACCACCCACCGAACTGTAGGGTACGTGGGTGTTCCCCGGCATCACGAGATCCATGTGCACCTCATCGGCAATCACCGTCAGGTTCCGGCGCTCGGCCAGCGAAGCAAGAGCTTCCAGCTCGCCCCGTGAATAGACCCGTCCCACGGGATTGGCAGGATTGCAGAAAATGGCAAGGCGCGTACCAGGCTCTAGCCTTGACTCCATGTCATCCACGTCAAGATGAAACCGTCCGTCATCACCTTGCCTGAGCGGACTACGGATGATGCGACGATCATTGTCGACTACCAGACCAATCAGTGGTCCGTAGGTAGGAACCGGCACAAGTATGCTGTCACCGGGCTGCGTTAGCATCGAGATCACGCCATACATACCAAGGATTGTGCTCGGCGGGCAGAACGTCATCCACTCCCGCGGCACCTCCCAGCCATGGCGATTTCTCAGCCAGTCCACAATCGCCGAGAAATATTCATTTGACCGAATACCGTAGCCCAGCACGGGATGCTCACAGCGCTTCCGGATCGCGTCGAGAATGGGTTGCGGTGTCGCAAAATCCATATCCGCTACCCAGAACGGCAACAACTCTGTCCGCCCAAAAAGTCTCTGGTTGTCGTCCCATTTGAAGGAGTCGGTGCCCCGCCGTTCGATAGGTTGGTCGAAATCTACATCCATTTATAAAATCCCGAATTCATAGCCACTACTGGCAAAAACGATATTTTCCACTGAGTTCCGGCATTCTTCACGCCCGGTCTATACGGTAGCTAAGATGCAGGTTTTGATGTCCGATTACAACGAAACCAGGGCTACCTAACCGATCGCTTGCATTGCTTCGCCAAGACTTGGAGACTCCCGGACACAAACAAAAGGCTGTAGTCCGGAGACCTTCAAATGCAGATTCGAATCCCAGCGACGCTGATCGGGCTAGTTGTATTCGCGTGTTACGGAGTAAACGTCATGTCAGCAGAATCCACCCGATACGTACGCTATTCGGTCAATGGCCAATCGAGTTACGGAATCGAGGATGGATACTTGATTCACCAACTCGATGGCGCGCCCTGGGCGGGCGGCACTCGCACGGGCACCACGGTTTCTGCGAGCGATGCGAAATTACTGGCGCCAGCGGAGCCCTCAAAAGTAATCGCCGTCGGCTACAACTACGTCAACCACCGAGAAGAAATGACGCACGAGGAGACACGTCCGATACCAGAGCATCCCCCGTTGTTTCTAAAGCTGCCGACTTCACTGACGGGTCCCGGCACGAATATTATCTACCCACCAAACGCGACAGATCTTCACTTCGAGGGCGAGCTGGTCATCGTGATCGGCAAGACAGCCAGTAAAGTTTCCGCCGAGGATGCAGCGGTGTACATCTTTGGGGTAACAGCGGGTAATGACGTCAGCGAACGATCGTGGCAGGCGGATGATCTGCAATGGCTGAGAGCCAAGGCCAGCGACACCTTCGGGCCATTAGGCCCTGCCATCGTCACCGGACTCAACTATCTCGACCTGCGCGTTCAGACCCGTTTGAATGGCGAGACTATGCAGGATCAAAGTTCGGCAGATCACATACACGATGCACATGCCATCCTGAGCTTCGTAACCCAGTATGTGACGCTCTATCCCGGCGACATCATCTTTACAGGCACGCCTGGTGCAACCGCAGCCATGGAACCCGGCGATATCGTCGAAATCGAAGTAGAAGGTGTTGGTGTCCTGCGCAATCAGATTGTCGCCGCAAGACAATAGTACGCCGACACGAAACGAAGGATTGAATCTGTATTCGGAAGAACTGTCGAAATCAGAAAAGTAGACATTGGACCACCGCCAACAAATGCTAGAATTCGCGCCAATACCCATCTGAAGGAGATTGCGGGATGCGAGATAATGCCAATTACATGGCGCCTGTTT
>CAZWEW010000198.1:0-3797 GCA_964633055.1 uncultured Woeseia sp.
TCGTGCCTACGTTTACGTGTGGTTTCGTTCTCTCAAATTTCTCTTTGGACATGTCCCTAATCTCACGGGTTGGTAAATTGATTACTTACGAAGCCTTCTTCATCACCGTGTCGGCGACATTCTGCGGAACTTCATTGTATTTCTCGAACTCCATTGAATAGGTCGCGCGACCCTGGCTCATCGAGCGTAGGTCGGTTGCGTAACCAAACATCTCGGCAAGCGGCACTTCCGCACGGATAACCTTGCCAGCAGGTGTGTCTTCCATTCCCTGCGGCAGTCCACGGCGACGGTTCAGATCACCCATAACATCACCCATGTAGTCTTCCGGCGTAACAACTTCGACCTTCATAATCGGTTCGAGCATAACAGGGCTCGCCTTGAGTGCACCGTCCCTGAATGCCATCGATCCGGCGATCTTGAACGCCATCTCGCTGGAGTCGACGTCGTGGTATGAACCGTCATACAACGTGACCTTTGCATCGACGACCGGATAACCGGCAATCACGCCGTTCTCCATCTGTTCCTTGACGCCCTTGTCAACAGCACCAATGTATTCTCTCGGTACAACGCCACCAGCGATCGCGTTGACAAACTCATACCCGATACCTGCTTCCTGAGGCTCGATCTTGAGGTAGACGTGACCGTACTGACCGCGTCCACCCGACTGGCGGACGAACTTGCCTTCCTGCTCGACCATTGAGCGGATAGTTTCGCGGTAGGCAACCTGCGGTTTACCGACATTGGCTTCGACCTTGAATTCGCGCTTCATGCGGTCGACGATGATGTCGAGATGCAACTCACCCATGCCCGAGATAATGGTCTGGCCGGACTCTTCGTCCGTTGCAACGCGGAACGACGGATCTTCCTTTGCGAGCTTCTGCAACGCAATACCCATCTTCTCCTGGTCAACTTTGGTTTTCGGCTCTACGGCTACAGCAATGACCGGCTCAGGGAATTCCATCCGTTCAAGCGTTATGACTTCTTTCAGATCGCAGAGTGTGTCGCCCGTTGTAACGTCTTTCAAACCAACTGCTGCGGCAATATCTCCGGCGCAAACTTCCTTGATCTCTTTCCGGTCGTTGGAGTGCATTTGTAGAATACGGCCGATCCGCTCGCGCTTGCTCTTGATCGGGTTATAAATAGTGTCACCGGAATTCAGTACACCAGAATAAACGCGGAAGAACGTCAGGTTACCCACGAATGGATCGGTGGCAATCTTGAAAGCGAGCGCTGAAAAGGAAGCGTCATCATCTGCAGGCCGTTCGCCTTCCGACTCGTCATCATTGACACCTTTGATCGCCGGTACATCGATCGGCGACGGCATGAAGTCGATCACGGCATCCAGCATGGCCTGCACGCCTTTGTTCTTGAACGCAGAACCGCACATGCAGACGACGATCTCGCCGGACAGCGTACGCTGACGCAGGCCCGCTCGAATTTCTTCCTCGGACAACTCACCTGCGTCGAAAAATTTCTCCATCAGCTCATCATTGGCTTCAGCCGCGGCTTCAATCATCTGCTCGCGATTGGATTCCGCGTCAGCAACCAGATCTTCGGGGATATCCTTCATCTCGAAGGCCGTGCCCATGTTCTCTTCTTCCCAATAAATCGCCTTCATGCGAATCAGGTCGATAACTCCTGCGAAGTTTTCTTCGGCGCCTATCGGCAGCTGAACAGGCACCGGGTTTGCACCGAGGCGCTCCTTAACCTGGCCGATAACGCGCAGAAAATCTGCCCCGGCCCTATCCATCTTGTTGACGAAAATCATGCGCGGCACGTTGTACTTGTTACCCTGGCGCCATACGGTTTCCGTCTGCGGTTCGCCACCGCCGACAGAGCACAGCACTGTAACGGCGCCATCGAGAACGCGCAGTGAACGCTCTACCTCGATCGTGAAATCGACATGACCAGGCGTATCGATGATATTGACGCGATGCTCATCGAACTGCTGATCCATGCCACTCCAAAAGCAGGTCGTCGCAGCAGATGTGATCGTGATGCCGCGTTCCTGTTCCTGTT
Source organism: uncultured Woeseia sp. (assembly GCA_964633055.1). Lineage (GTDB taxonomy): Bacteria > Pseudomonadota > Gammaproteobacteria > Steroidobacterales > Woeseiaceae > SZUA-117. The sequence goes on from CAZWEW010000198.1 coordinate 2,020, forward strand.
CCATCCAGTCCATAACGGCGGCACCATCGTGAACTTCACCTATCTTGTGCGAAACACCGGTGTAAAAGAGCACGCGTTCGGTCGTCGTCGTCTTACCGGCATCGATGTGCGCCATGATGCCGATGTTGCGATACCGCTCTATAGGTGTTGTGCGTGCCACGGGAGTATTCCTTGATTAAATGACAGAAGTCTTACCAGCGATAGTGCGAGAAAGCTTTGTTCGCTTCTGCCATTCTGTGCGTATCTTCCTTTTTCTTCACCGCAGTGCCGCGATTTGCGGCTGCATCCATGAGTTCATGCGCTAGCCGGTGTGCCATGGATTTTTCGCTACGAGTTCTCGCCGCGTCGATCACCCAGCGCATTGCCAGCGTCTGGCGACGGCCGAGGCGTACTTCGATCGGGACTTGGTAGGTTGCGCCACCCACACGGCGTGACTTGACCTCGACAACGGGCTTCACGTTTTCGAGCGCCTGCTCAAGGAGTTCCAGCGCCTTGTCGTCAGCCTGGGTTTCTTTTTCAACGATCCGATTGAGCGCGCCGTAAATAATGCGTTCCGCGACGGACTTCTTACCATCATTCATGATCATGTTCATGAACTTGGCCAGCAGTTCACTGCCATATTTCGGATCCGGCAGGATAGTGCGTTTCGGTGCTTGTGTTCTTCTGGACATTAGTCAGTTCTACCTGTGTTCGTTTGCCGCGCGCAACGCACTCATACGATGCCTCAAGGGTTTAGTCAGGATTTAGGAAGTTTGGTGCCGTATTTGGAGCGGCCCTGCTTCCTGTCCCCGACGCCCGCACAGTCGAGCGTACCGCGCACCGTATGGTAGCGAACGCCCGGCAAGTCCTTGACACGACCACCGCGGATAAGAACTACCGAGTGTTCCTGCAAATTGTGTCCTTCGCCGCCAATATATGAGGTGACTTCGTAACCATTCGTCAGACGAACACGCGCGACTTTGCGCATCGCTGAATTCGGTTTCTTCGGAGTCGTCGTATAGACGCGCGTACATACACCGCGTTTCTGGGGGCTGCTCTCGAGCGCCGGCACCGTACTCTTCGCCGCCTTGACCACACGCGGTTTCCGCACGAGCTGATTGTTAGTGGCCATAGGCCTTCTCTTCTTTATCGTTTACTAAAAAAAACAGCGCGCGGTTTTGCCGCGCGCCCAGAGGGCGGACCGTCTCGGTCCAGCCTGATGGGTAGACAGCTCGACATTTAAGTCTCAGAAATCTAAAGATTTCCTGCCGTCTCGTCCTTAAATTGTAGGGCCCGTAAATACCAGCCCCCGGGTTAAGGCCGGGAATTGTATTGATGCCAGTGATTGGCTGTCAAGCTGCCTGAACAGAGTCCCGGCGGGGATTTCCACCCCGCCGGAATACAGTCGCTTTCGGACTATGCCTCCGACGTCGTTTCGTCGCCTTCAGACGACCCTTCGACCGTCTCCATTTCAGCGGACGCCATCTCCACGGCCAACTCGGCCGCAATCGCATCATCCACACTTTCTTTTTTAGATTCAGAGGGTTGTGCTTCTTCTTCGAGCTCCTTGAGCTGGTCTGCCAGATCCTGCTCGCGGGTCCGGCGGCGCTCCGCGTGGTGTGCGAAGCCCGTTCCGGCCGGAATCAGGCGTCCAACGATGACGTTCTCCTTCAGGCCACGCAGGTTATCCTGCAAGCCACGAACCGCTGCTTCTGTGAGAACACGCGTGGTTTCCTGGAAGGAAGCCGCAGAAATAAAGGATTCCGTTGCGAGTGATGCCTTGGTGATTCCAAGCAACA
>CAZWEW010000199.1:0-3775 GCA_964633055.1 uncultured Woeseia sp.
CGACCGACCTCCGGATTGGCGCCAGCACCGAGTCCTTTGGTGATGTTGCAGCCGATTTGCAGTCCCGTTCTCACGCGTGCGCTGTTGAGCGCCTGCGCATCGGTGTTGGCACAGATAAAATCCACGCCTTCTATCCCTGAATCCACCATATGGGCAACTGCATTTCCGCCGCCCCCGCCAACGCCGATCACCTTGATGATAGCGTTTGTTTGTGCCGCATCCATTAACTCAAACATTATTATCTCCCCTCCCTTGGTCGAACTTTCGTCTCACCTGTCAAAAAATATGCTTCCTGCTACAGAAGCTCCCACTCAACCGTTGTGTCAAAACTTCCCCTGAAACCATGATTTCATCCGGCTCCACATGTCACCAATGCTGCCACCAACCGGTGAGGATCGGCCGCTTTGACGCACGATATTCTCGTAGCCGTAAAGAAGCAGTCCCACGCCCGTGGCATGGATCGGGTTCTTGACGACTTCCTTCAATCCGTCGACGTACTGCGGTGCGCCCAGTCGGACCGGCATATGAAACACTTCCTCGGCCAGCTCCACAGCTCCTTCCATCTTTGCGCTACCGCCCGTAATCACGACACCGGCCGCAATCAATTCTTCGAAACCACTTCGTCGAAGCTCGTCGCGAACGAGCCCAAAGAGTTCTTCGAACCGAGGCTCGACGATTTCGGCGAGCGTTTGGCGAGCCAGCCTGCGCGGCGGACGGTCACCAACGCTCGGCACCTCAATTGTCTCGTCGGGATTCGCGAGTTGTGACAGCGCGCACGCATACTTAATCTTGATCTCCTCGGCATATTGCAACGGCGTGCGCATCGACACCGCGATGTCGTTCGTTACCTGGTCGCCTGCGATAGGAATCACCGCCGTGTGCTGGATAGCACCACCAAGGAACACTGCAAGATCAGTCGTCCCACCACCGATATCGACGATGCCGGCACCGAGTTCCTTCTCATCTTCGGTGAGAACGGAGTAACTCGACGCCAGCTGTTCGAGGACGATATCGTCCACTTCGAGACCACAGCGCTGAACGCACTTGACGATATTTTGAGCAGCACTGACCGCCCCGGTGACCATGTGAACCTTGGCCTCAAGCCTGACGCCCGACATACCAATGGGATCCCGAATCCCTTCCTGGCTATCGATCAAAAATTCCTGCGGCAGGATGTGCAGTATCTTCTGGTCAGCCGGGATCGCAACCGCACCCGCAGCATCGATGACCCGGTCGACATCGCTGTCACTAACTTCCTTGTCACGAATCGCCACGATGCCGTGTGAATTGAGGCTACGCACATGGCTACCCGCGATGCCCGCGTAGACGGAGTGGATATCACAGCCGGCCATCAGCTCGGCTTCCTCCACGGCACGCTGGATGGAATGCACAGTAGACTCGATGTTGACGACAACACCTTTCTTGAGGCCCCGTGAAGGGTGTGACCCTATACCGACGACTTCGATCTCGTCTTCGTCACTGACCTCGCCGACGATGGCCACCACCTTCGACGTGCCAATATCGAGACCTACAATCATGTTTTTCTCGATCTTCTTGTTCAATTTTGCAACTCGGCCACCATGCCGCCCCCGCTGGAGTCTTTGTTCTCGACCGGCGAGCGCTGCCCGTTTTTCCAGCCGATCGTGAATCCGTTGCTGTAGCGCATATCGACAAATTCGATTTCCGCCTCGCGACTCGACACGATATTGGCGGCAACGGTCAGGAAAAGCTGGGATCGCGCCTCGACATCCCGGCGACCGAGGCGCACTTCAATGCCGTTGCCCAACGTAACGTTCCACGCACCCCGCGCATCGAGCATCACCGAACGAACATCCAGTCCACTCGGTATCAGCTGTTCACGCATGTCGAGATAACGTTGAGCGACGACGGGAGCCTGACCCGCGGGGCCATGCAGAATCGGTAACTCGACCGGTACGTGCCTTGTGTCCTCAACGAACAGTTCACCGCGCGTATTGAGAAGCCCGCGGTCGCCCCACGTTGCTGCCGGAATCTGTTCACTCACGTTGATGGCCAAGGTGCCTGGCCAGCGCCGGGCAACTTGTGCTTCGTCTATCCACGTTAGCGCGGCAATGCGCTTGCGAATATCTGACAGGTTTGCCGAAAATAATCCGGCTGCCAGTTCCTCACTGATCGCTTCCTCAATCTGTAATGCCGTCACACGCTGAAACGGTCCGTCGATCGTAATCGACGTAATCGGCCGGTCGAGCATAGCGACGCTCACCCGGTAACTCATCACCAAAGCCCCGGTCACCAGCAACAGAACCCCGATATTCTTGAGCGGCAGTGACGGCATCCGTAGCTGCCGCTTTGCCTTCTGCTTGCGGCGCCTGGCCTGCTTACGCGTCATTGGCAGCCACCCCCATGTCGACTTCGGGTTTTTCACCGATGCTGGTTTCAAGCACCCTCCAGCAGAGCTCAGGAAAGTCTATGTCGAACGCTTTGGCCGCCATCGGCACAAGACTGTGGCTCGTCATACCTGGTACGGTGTTGATCTCGATCACCTGGGGCAATCCGTCATCACCTATCATGAAATCGACACGACCCCAGCCCGAGCAACCCAGCGTGGAGAAAGCAGCAACGGCCGCATCGCGGAAACTCTTTTCCAGTTCATCGACGTCCGCGCCCGGACAGAAATATTCGGTCTGGTCGGACTCGTATTTCGCCCGGTAGTCGTAAAAGGCTCGGGGCGTTTCTATGCGGATGCTTGGCAGCGCCTGGCCCTGCAGGACCGCCACCGTCGACTCGGTTCCAACGATCAGCTTTTCTGCAAGCGCGGGTGCACCGTAGCTCAGCGCGAGATCGACCGCATCGCTCACGTCGCCCGGTTCGAAAACCATACCGACACCGACGCTCGAACCCTGTCCCGAAGGCTTAATAACCATCGGATAGCCAAGCGTCTCCGAAGCGATGTTGGCGTCGCCGGCTCGATGGAGTACGAAGTAATCCGGTGTATCGATGCCGGCGGCGCGAAACAGCTTCTTGCTGCGAACCTTGTCCATGGCCAGCGCCGACGCCATCACGCCACTGCCTGTGTAGGGTATATTTAACCATTCCAGTGCACCTTGCAGCGCACCGTCTTCACCACCGGGTCCGTGCAGCGCAATCCAGACGCGGTCGAAGCCGGCATCGGCAAATTCAACCAGGGTGTGTGCGGATGTATCCCAGCCCGCAGCGTCGACACCGCGGGACTTCAGTGCGTCAAGCACCGCCCTGCCAGTATCCAGCGACACCTCCCGTTCGCTCGAGTCACCGCCGTACATGACGGCAACTCGCCCGAATTCAGCGGCATCCGCCACGACAATACGTTCGTCATTTCGCAGATCGATCATGTCGCCTCCCTGCCGACCACACGAACTTCTGTGATCAGTTCGATTCCGGTAGCGTCAAGGACCGTTTGCTGCACGTGTAGGATGAGGTTTTCCACGTCAAGAGCCGTCGCATCGCCGAGGTTGATAAAGAAATTGGCGTGTTTCTCGGAAACCTGTGCTTCTCCAATCCGGCAGCCTTTCAGTCCGCAGGACTCGATCAGGCGCGCCGCATAATCACCTGGTGGATTGCGAAACACCGAACCACAGCTCGGCAGACCAAGTGGCTGGGTGTTCTTGCGGCGAACCAGCATAGAATTCAGTGTCTCCATGCTCGGATCTACCGCCGGATCGAAGGACAGCGTTGCCTCAACAAACCATTCATCAGATGGACCGCTAACACTGCGGTAGCCGATTTCGTACTCATCCGGCGTGCGTTCATAAATCTG
>CAZWEW010000200.1:0-3704 GCA_964633055.1 uncultured Woeseia sp.
TTAAAAACAATTAGTTACAAGGCATACGGCCGTCAAATTCGGCTTGGCATTGCCTTGAATATGCAGCAGGATGCGCAAGAGAATGTTCTGATTGTCTGTTTTGAGCGTCAGGCAGGGCGTTTGGCGACAACGACAATCATGCCATCGGCCAGTGATCGGCCCGAAATCTCGAGCCCTCGTCGCCTGAGGTGCCCATCGATTTGATGGCTATCCAGACGGAGTTTCAGGTAGTCGCTGATTTCGGTCTTCCACTCTCCCCCGACCTTGCGATGGAGGATGTCGTGGACGTGCACTTTTTCCTCGCCGTAATCCAGAAAGCAGGTGAAAATTTGTTCATCGCTAGAGCGGATCGGTATAAACCGGTCCCGTCCTTCCGGCACACCGGTCATGTAGTCGCGAATCGCGTAAATGAATCGTCCGCCGGGCCTCAACGAGTCGCAAACATCGTCGATCACCCGTTCGACGCTGTTTATATCGGGCAGGTGAACCAGCGTATCACCCATGCAGACAATGAGCTCAGCGGGCTCTGACATGTGACTGCGGAAGTTGAGGAGGTCGTCGCAGACAGTCCTGATCGACGCTGTCCCCCTGCGCTGTCCGAGTTCGTCGATCAGTGACTGACAAAAATCAATGGCGAGCACGTCATAACCCCGTTCCGCCAGGGGCAAAGATTGACAGCCCGGACCGCAGCCGAGGTCTACCGCTATCGCGTTCCCATCCGGCCGGAGCCCCAGCGAATCAAACAAACCGGCATTTCTTTGTCGAGCAGACTCGAAATCCCCGAGAATCCATGAATAGACGTTCCCAAGAAACAGGTTGTAGTGATCACGGACGGTTCTCATTTCGTACGATCGATTGTCAGCTCAAGAGAAAATTTTGCGACAGGAATAAAATTATCATACGGCTTTCAGGATTGAATTACTGACGGATTTTCAGAAGATGCTGGATACTGGCCGAATACCAACGCCAGACAGTCTGCATGCATCGTTCATCGGTTACTCAGCGTTTCTTGTTGGCTTCGTGGTTCCCCGTTAAGCTCGCGGTCTCGATCTTCAATTCCGGAGCAGCTAAATGGATAGGGCACGGTTGCCAGCCGACATCGTTCTTGCCGCGAACAGAATCAGTTCACATATTCGAGAAACGCCGCTCGACTACTCACCGTTTTTCAGTGAAGAGACCGGCTGCGAAGTCTGGTTGAAACTCGAGAACCTGCAGTACACTGGATCATTCAAGCTTCGGGGCGCCTTCAACAAGCTACTGTCACTGGCGCCTGAACAACGCAAAAATGGCTGCGTCACCGCGTCGAGCGGTAACCATGGCGCTGCGATTGCCTACGCGATGAAAAAACTCGGCGTCACCGGGGTTATCTTCGTGCCCGAGCAGACCTCGTCGGCAAAGGTAGACGCTATCAAGCGATTTGGCGGTGATGTCCGGTTCTTCGGCACCGACGGCCTCGATACGGAGGAGCATGCCCGGCAGTATGCTGATGAAAACAGCATGGCCTACCTCTCACCCTATAACGATGAACATGTTATCGGCGGGCAGGGAACCTGTGGCGTCGAAATTTCGCGACAAATTTCCGACGTTGATGCCGTATTCGTTGCCGTTGGCGGCGGCGGACTGATCAGCGGTATTGGCGCCTATTTGAAGTCCGTCAACCTGGCAGTGGAGGTCGTATCGTGCCAGCCGGTAGCGTCCATGGTCATGACAGAATCTGTGAAGGCAGGCAGCTTGCTTGATTTGTCGAGCGAACCCACCCTCTCTGACGGCACGGCCGGCGGGATCGAGGAAAGTGCAATAACGTTTGATATCTGTCGTGATATCGTCGATCGCTATGTCGTCGTCTCCGAGGAAGAAATCGCCGAAGGGATGCGCCAGTTCATCGATTCACATCACCAGTTGCCAGAAGGTGCAGCCGGTGTGGCGATCGCCGGATTCCTGCAGGTAGCTTCCGATTTCGCCGGCAAAACAGTCGTCATCGTGATCTGTGGTGGCAACATCAGCAGGGAAACACTTAAACGCGTCATCTGACAACCCATCGTGGAATGATTCCCGGAACTGTGGCCGGACATTCGGTCGAATGATTCGGATACTCCGGGAGGACGACTGATACAAGGAATGACTCCGGCAATGCTCAAGCTGGCACGCGCTACCAAAATCAACGATATGACCGTATTTCCCTGCATCAACTGACTGGCTGATCATATGTTGAATCTTTCTGGGTTTTTACAGTCTGAAACAACAGGGTTTGGCAATGGGAAGATCAGCCGTTTGCGGTTTCAGAACGCCTGAAATAGACGGTTTTACAGTGCGGTTGCTGCGTTGGACGCGCCGGATTTAGGGTAAAATACAGTCTTTAAGGGAGTTTTGATACGTGGGTAACCGAACCTCCATCCTCTTTCTTTCGTTGATCGCCATGTCCGCCGCTTTCGGGCAGGACACAACGCGAATGGGTGAGGAAACGGGGGCCGCAACCATCATCGGACCACGTAACGTTCCGCTGCACCTAGGGGCAGAGGCACTGATGGCTGGGGACAACGAGGAAGGTGTCAGGCAGACACTGCGTGGACTGCAGTTGGCCCACGGTCGTCGGGAGGAGGAAGCGGCGCTGTCCAATCTTTGCGCCGGTTATATCAAGCTTCATGATTACAATGAGGCGCTGCGCTATTGCGACATCCTCCTGGGGCGCAATGACAGGAGCTGGCGCGGCTACAACAACCGGGCCGTCGTGCACATCATGATGAAGAATTACGAGCTGGCGGCATATGATCTGGACGAAGGCGAAGCCCTTAATCCCGATGCGCGCACGCTGAAGGTGGCAAGGGCAATGTACATGGATGCCGTGTTTCCAGTCCGGCCCGAGATCGAGGTCGATGACCGCGAGAGACAAAACAATGAGGATGCAGAAATCTAACGGTCCTGCATTCGTCGCCGTGATCCTGGGTGTTTTGCTCTTCAGCACCACAGTACCGGCGCAGGAAAAACCGGACTTCGGGGTTGTGCGTCATTTCATAGATACGGCGACCGACCGGGTTCCGTCACTGACCGCGTTTCCTAGTTACCCGTCCATTGCGAGGCGAGACCGTATTGAAGGTGAAGCGACTGTCTGCTTCAAGATTCGGACGAATGGAAGAATTTCGCGGCCCATCGTGACGGATTACAGCCACAAGATATTTTCGAAGCCATCATTGCGGGCGATCAAGAAATCCGCCTTTGAGCCGCTGGGCCCAGGCCAAATCCTGAAGACTGCGCGAACCTGTCGGACTTACCGATTCAGGCTGGAGCCCGTCGTGGCCGAGCATGGTCCGGAAATTGCGAACGACAGCACTCTGCCCCGGTGAATCCTTGCGCCGGTGTAGTTGCCTGATTTTATCGGGTGCCAGCTGTTATCCGAACAAGGTCGATCAGCCGGTGTGCGAGGCGAGGTCGGGAAACAACCCGGATAGCCCATTCTCGCTGGCTTCGCAGATTCCACACTCGGTGATCAGTCCGGTGACGAGGTGTGCCGGCGTCACATCGAACGCAAAGTTGCTGACCGGTGTATTGGACGCGACCGTGTTCACGGCACAAAGCTCGTTTCCTGCACGGCCGTAAATTTCTCTGACCTCGCTGGGATCGCGTTCCTCTATCGGTATGTTCTTGAGGCCGTCAGTCATCATCCAGTCGATCGTTGTCGAGGGAAGCGCGACATAGAACGGGATATC
>CAZWEW010000201.1:0-3654 GCA_964633055.1 uncultured Woeseia sp.
CCATGCGCTCGATATGTGCCTCTGCCGCCAGCTCTGCACGCCGCACGTGGTCCGGCACCAGATGAATTTGTGCCTCGGCCGTACCAAGCACAAATATCGCCAGCAACAGCACGCCAGCTCCCAATCTATTGAACATCGCTCTCCCTTGCTCCCCTGATTCTGGAGAGCCTTGTACCTGAGGCGCCCTTCTGACGACGACACCCGCAAGATGTTTGGTTTCCGGAGATTCTACAGTCTGACGGTGTGGCGATTCACGGTCGGGTGGTAGAGGAATGGTGTCATAGCATCACTTCCGGTTGGACAGCTCCGTGCCGTTGATCGGTATCATCAGGTGCGCACTGGCAGTACCTTCCCTCATCATCCAGGGCAATCCCCTGCCCTCGAGCGATGCGTCCCGCTGGCTCCCGGTGGGCATACCAAGGTCACCTGCAGTCGCGTTTGGGAGACGCATTACCCAGAGCAACTTGAGACGGTCGTCTTCTTCATAAAGTCGGTAGCCCATAGACCCCAGTGGGGCTTCTGAAAATTCACCACTCTCACGCGCTTCGGCAACTGCCGCGCCCACCTCCTGCATCGACTTGCCTTCCGCAAACAACTTCGCCTGCATGTCCGCTACCGTACCTTGCGAACGGTGATAGCATCGCGTGAAACCTGTCTGTTCATTTTTCACCTGACACTCAATCGCATTTCGGCCCGGGCGAAGCACCTGGCGATTGCCATCCTCATCGTAGTCTATGACACCCGCATACGGGCGCAGATCTTCCGGCAGTGGCAAGGTGGCATGCTCGATCGGGTCTGTTATGCCCTTCGTATCAAGTGCCACCTCGGTACCACCAGCATTCGATAGTTCCGTACCATTGACCGGGATCATCAGGTGCGCGCCCGAAGTTCCCTCGCGCATCATCCAGGGCAAGCCCTTACCAGCCAGCGCATTGTCACGTTGGCTGATTGTTGACATTCCAAGTTCGTCAGATGCCGATTCTGGCAGCAGCACGACCCACAGCAACTGAATCCTGTCGTCCTTGTCGTACGCGCGGTAAAACATCGTTCCAGCGGCCATTGGTTCGATCTTTCCTTCCTGCTCCGCCGTTTGCAGGGCAGCCCGGAGCTCTGCCCCTTCGAGACCGCTTGCGGAAAGTTTTGCGCTGAGATCGCGCCGTGCCGCCGTCGCCGTCGAAATACAAGAGGTGAATCCATTGTCATCACGAGGTCTGCATTCGACATGATTGCTGGCTTCACGAAGTGTCACGCGGTTTCCGTCGTCGTCATAGTCGTAAACTCCGGCCCCGGCTTTCAAATCATCCGGAAGTGGCGTTACCGCCTGTGCAACCCTGCCTTCCTCCGCGCAACCCGCGGACCACGCAAGTGACGCAAGCGCCGCTATTATTATCGGTTTCCTCATTTTCATTTTAGTCTCTCCTGACTGGTTCAGCCGGCATAAAGTCGGCTATAGCAGTATTCCTGTGCAGGTATCGTCGCTAGACGCGCGTAGTGTTTCCTGAGAGCGCCATTAAACGACATGCCATCGCGCAACGTCAATTTCATCCGTTTCTAACTTTTTTACTTAAATATCAATATGCTGCAGCGTAACAATCACGCCGTGGATCTGCAGCTGCAATACGGTTACCAGTCCTTGGATCCAGCATAACTGCGGTGGCGCAGCCCGAAATCCGGAATGCAGGAACCACCCGTACTTCATGACCCCGGTCCCGGAGTGCGGCGATGACCGAAGCGCCCGTGTTGCTTTCGATATTTATCCGGTTGAATCCCGTCTCATGGGGCCAAAACGAGGCATAAAAATGTAGTGTCTGCACTCGTGGCCATTCGATCGCGGTATGAAGATTTGGATACCAGTCCTTTTCAAACTCGATGATATTCAAAAATGTCTGCAAGATCGTTTGTTCCTGATTATCCCCGCCCGGTGTACCGATGGCCAGTACAGGGGCCCCGTCCCTGAATACAATGCTGGGCGTCAGGGTATATCGCGGCCGCGACCACGGCCGAAGCTGATTAGCTCGTCGCTTGTCGAGCCAGAACTGTTCGCCACGAACGCTCATGCCGATCCCCGTCGTCCCGAGGACGACGGACCCACCTATCCAGCCGCCGCTCGGCGTGCTATCGAACACGTTACCTTCCTCGTCGATGATCGCGATATGCGAGGTATCTTTGAGTGACTGGGGGTGATCGATGGCAGACATCGCCAATTCTGTATCGTGACTAGGTTCCCCCGCGACCCAATATGGCCATTCATCCACATCACTGTCGTAAGGCAGCGGGTCGCCGGCAACGAATGTTGTCTCCGACCGGCGCATGTTGATATCACGTGCCCGCTCTCGCGCATAGTCCTTGGACAACAACCCCTCCGCAGGCACGTCGACAAAGTTCTGATCGGCGTAGTAGGTGTCTCGATCCGCGTAGGCCAGCTTCATGGCCTCAACAAGCACGTGCACGTAGTCCGCGCTGTTATGCCCCATCGACTTCAAGTCATAGTTCTCGAGAATATTGAGCGTTTGCAGCAACATCGGGCCCTGGCTATTGAAGGGTTGTTTGTAGACCTCGTAACCCCGGTAGTTCGTCGATACGGGTTCCTCTATACGCGCAAAAAATTCGGCAAAATCTCCGATCGTATAGGGTGCTCCATTCTTGTTGAGAAATGCCACCATCTCTTCGGCGATGTCACCCTTGTAGAACCGGTCTCGCGCCGCAATGATGCCGCCGACACGACCACTCGTTCTTGCTGCCAGACGCTCCGCAGCAACCATTCTGCGGAAGGTTCGCGCCATATCCGGAAAGCGGATCGTCTCCCCGGCCTCATAAAACGACCCATCGGCTTTCAGCCACATCAATTGGTTGAAAGGCCATTCGCGGATAAAGTCGATTTCGCGCCTGATGGCATCTGCCGTGCGATCCCGAAGCGGAAATCCCTCTTCGGCATATTCGATTGCCCGCTTCGCAACCTCTTCGAAACTCATCGTACCCCAGCGTTCGAGCACGGTCAGCGCGCCGTGAAACGCTCCTGGAACAACCGATGGATCTAACCCTTTCCCTTCGAGCGTCCGGCCGTCCGCTAAGTAGTCATCGATGCTTGCCGCACCGGGCGCCCATCCCTGCCCGGTGACCGATACCACCTCGCCTTCCATTGCTGGGTAGACAAGAATCAATGCTTCCCCACCAATCCCGTAAAGGTCCTGTTCGACAACACCGCCAACAAGTAATGCGGCCACTCCGGCATCAAACGCATTTCCGCCCTGCTGGAGAATTTCCATTGCTGCAGCCGTCGTCAACGGGTGACCCGCTGAAACGCCGGCATTGCGACCCATGACGGGTGGGCGCAAAGGTCCAGTAATGACAGTATCGACTGACACTGGCAACGCATTCGGTGTCGTACTGACATGCGGCGCAGTGCAACCAGACAACAGGACCAAAACGGCAAGAAGCAGGCGTGGCAGGGATGAGAACGTCATCGCAGAAGTATCCAATGGTAGTGAGTAGCAGGCAGCCGATTATAACGGACCGCAGGCAGCAAGAACTGCTGCAATGCGCGCCGCCTCATAAGATAAGTAGAGAATAATTATTGCTGACTGACGTATTCGTTCCAACGATCGATAAACTGCACCGCGGCAGCAATTGTTCGTCGCATCTGGTCTTCACCCC
>CAZWEW010000202.1:0-3608 GCA_964633055.1 uncultured Woeseia sp.
ATATACGGATTGGTGACGCGCCTGTTTCGTTGCGGACCCGGTTGCGCCGGTCCGTATTTTGACGTGTTGAGAACGTCTGTTGTGTTTTTTCGACTAATGACGATACAGATGTTGTGTGCCTGGCTTCCTGTAGCGTTCCGTACATGCTGGTTCATCTGCAGCGTTACCGACGGGAACTTTGAAGAGCCAGACCAAAAATTTGACCTCCCGAAACATATAGATATAATCCCAGTACTGTTTATTTATACAGGTATATTCAGATGCGGAAGTTGACTCCGAGACAAAAAGAAATTCTTGAGCTCATTCAGTCATTTATCGATGATTTTGGCATGCCTCCCACCCGTGCGGAGATTGCTAGGGAACTGGGTTTCAAGTCTGCCAATGCCGCTGAGGAACACCTGCGTGCACTACAGAAAAAAGGTGTTCTAGAGCTCGTTCCGGGTGCGTCGAGAGGCATACAGCTCAAGGACTCCCTGCGTGAGCAACTCGGCCTGCCGCTCGTCGGAAGGGTCGCCGCCGGTAGTCCAATCCTGGCGGAAGAACATATTGAAACGCATTACCGCATGGACCCGGCACTGTTCGATCCTAGGCCGCACTACCTGCTTCGTGTTGATGGTATGAGCATGAAAGACGCTGGGATTCTCGATGGTGATCTTGTAGCTGTCCATCGTACGCCCGAGGTTCGCAGTCGGCAGATCGTTGTCGCGAGGGTCGACGATGAAGTTACAGTCAAACGTTATCGGCAGGATGGGTCGATGGTTTGGTTGTTACCGGAGAACGAGGACTTCGAACCCATTCAGGTTGATCTGGAAGAACAGGCAATGGTGATCGAAGGCGTCGTGGTCGGCGTCATCCGCGACGGCATCCCGTTACATTGAACCACCACTGACCCGTCTATCTCCCTCTCATGTCCGATACGCTCGAGAGGTTTTCGGTGACGAATCAGTGGTTGCCGAAGTTTTTTCTCAGCGTATCAGACTGTTGATTTCGAAAATTGGTAGCAGGATCGCGAGGACAATTAGAAGGACCACGAACGCCATAATGATCACGAGCAATGGTTGCATAATACCGAGCAAGGTCGCTATCAGTCCGTCGATTTCGCGCTCCTGATTAGTGGCTGCGCGCGCAAGCATTTCCTCCAGTCTGCCACCGGCTTCACCACTGGAAATCAGGTGCGTCGTCATCGGCGGAAACAGCTTGCTCGTCTCAAGGGAGCGGCTGATCATACCGCCTTCCCGAATTCTTAATGCGGCGTCTCCAATCGCCTCCCGCATTGGTACATTGACAACAACTTGGGCGGCGATCCGGAGCGACTCGAGAATGGGGACACCGCTTCCGGCAAGGATGCTAAGCGTTTGCGTGAATCGGGCGGTGTTGATGCCCTGTGTAAGTTTGCCAATTATGGGTAGGCGTAGCAGGAATCGATGGTAGTGACGTCGAGGACCTTCGTTGCTGAGCCATTTTCGGACACCATAAGTGATGGCTATAATTCCGATGATCGAGAAGTGCCAGTATCCACGAATAAAGTCACTGGCTGCGATTACACTGCGTGTCAGGAACGGCAGTTCTGCATCGAAGTTCTGAAATACGCCGATTACCATTGGGATAACGTACGCGAGCATAAAACTGATGATGGCGATAGCCGTGACTACTAGCGTGATTGGGTAAATCAGGGCGTTGCGAACCTGCTGTTGCAGAATCTGGCGGGATTCGGTGAATTCAGCAAGCCGCTCGAGAACACCGTCGAGATGTCCCGACTGCTCACCGGCGGCCACCGTGGCGCGATAGAGTTCGGGAAATGCCTGTGGGAAATCTGCTAAGCCGTCTGCCAGAGAGTGTCCTTCCATGACGCGTGAACGGACGCCGAGCAGAATACTCTGTGCTCGGGGGTTCTCGTTTTGCCGGCTCACCGCCAGCAGCGCCTCTTCCAGCGGCAAACCTGACTGGGTCAGGGTCGCGAGCTGGCGAGTCAGGAGCGCTAGTTCGGTGGCTGATAGTCCGCGTCGCAACGAAAAGTTTGTTTGCCGCTTCGATTCTTTCTGGGCAACTTCCGTTACCTCGATAGGTAATAATTTCCGTTCACGTAACAGTTGCCTGACATGCTTGGGCGTATCGCCCTCAATGAGTCCCTTGGATTCCTTGCCGTTTTTGTCCAGAGCTACGAACTCGAATGCCCCCATCGCGTTTCTCGTGCTCAGTCGGCGCGGGTAACGCGAAGTACTTCTTCGAGTGTGGTGTCACCTTCGATGACGCGTCGCCGGCCATCATCGCGAATACTCGGTGTCAGGGTGCGTGCATACTTTTCTAGGTCCTGCTCGCTGGCGCCGTCATGAATCATCGTCCGCATCGTATCGTCGATTACAATGAGTTCGTAGATCCCGGTGCGGCCGCGAAAACCGGTCGCATCATCCGCCCCGGGGTGGTAGAGCGTCGGCGGGTTTTCGGGATTGACCTTCAGGGTATTGCATTCGTACTCTCGTGCAAGATAGGGGACCTTGGTATCGTCGTCCAGTACTCTGACGAGTCGCTGGGCGAGCACGCCGATCAGGCTGGAAGAGAGTAGAAAGGGTTCGATCCCCATATCCCGCAGCCGCGTGACGGCACCCGCGGCCGTATTCGTGTGCAGGGTCGATAGGACAAGGTGCCCGGTCAGGCTGGCCTGAACGGCAATTTCTGCGGTCTCAAGGTCCCGAATCTCCCCGACCATGACGACGTCAGGGTCCTGACGAAGGATAGCTCGCAGGCCCCTGGCAAACGTCATCTCGACTTTGGGGTTAACCTGCGACTGTCCAATGCCGTCGATAAAATACTCGATCGGATCTTCGACAGTCATGATATTGCGACTGTCGTCGTTGATGCGCTCAAGTGCCGCGTAAAGGGTCGTGGTTTTACCGGAACCTGTCGGGCCGGTTACTAGGATGATGCCGTGCGGTTTGTGAATCAGGTCGTCCATCATCGTTTGAGATTGTTCATACATGCCTAGCGAGCTGAGATCGAGACGGCCCGCCTGTTTATCCAGCAAGCGAAGAACAACGCGCTCGCCATGACCCGATGGCATTGTCGATACCCGAACGTCGACCGGGCGGCCGGCGATTTTCAGCGAAATGCGACCGTCCTGCGGGAGTCGTTTCTCAGCAATGTCGAGTTTCGACATGACCTTGACGCGGGAGACGACGAGCGGGGCAAGGGCGCGCCGTGTCTGCAGTACTTCCTGCAAGACACCGTCTACGCGAAAGCGCACGCCAAGCCGGTTCTCATATGGCTCGATATGAACGTCTGATGCATTTTCCTTGACGGCTTCGGTTAGTACCGCGTTGATGAAACGGATGATAGGTGCATCGTCATCACTTTCGAGCAGGTCCGATGGCTCGGGTAATTCCTGTGCGACCTGTAACAGGTCAGTGTGCTCGTCTAGGTTGCTAACCATTTGCATAGCCATCTGGTTGCCCTGTTCGTAGGTTTGCTGCAACAGGCTGTCAAAAGCCTCTCGGGTGACACGAGTGAGCATAAGAGGCATGCCAACGAAGCGTCTTGCTTCAGCAAGCCCCACCGGTGAGGAACCGATTCGGTACACTGCATGAGCGACGCCACCTGAGATCTCACGAATA
>CAZWEW010000203.1:0-3599 GCA_964633055.1 uncultured Woeseia sp.
GGTGGGATATAGAGATGGTGACCCACGGCGAATCCAGGTCGCCGTACATGTCGTTCGGCGATACGGTCTTTATGGAAGCGAGAACGCCGGACGGTTGTGTTTTATTCGGCGCCATCGAACAACTCGTATGCAAACTCAAGTAGCCGTCATTGGTGGTGGCCCAGCGGGCTTGCTCCTGTCCCAGATCCTGCATCTTAACGGCATCGATAATATCGTGCTGGAACGTCGCAGCCGGGAATACGTATTGTCCCGCATTCGTGCGGGCGTGCTGGAATCCGGCACCGTTTCTATGTTGGAAAGGGCCAAGGTGGCCGATCGCATGCACAAGGAGAGCGACACTCACAGCGGGTTCGTTATCGCGTTTCGTGGCGAAACCGTCCGAATCGGGCTGGAAGAATTGACCAACGGCAAAGTCGTCACGATTTACGGCCAAACCGAGATTACGCGTGACCTATACGAAGCCCGGGAAGCAATGGGCGGTATCGTAATCGACGAGGCCGACAATGTTCAGCTACACGGTCTGGATACCGACAAGCCGACTGTGACGTTCGATAAAAATGATGAGTCACAAACCGTACAATGCGATTTCGTCGCAGGCTGCGATGGGTTCCACGGTGTTAGCCGTACAATGATTCCTGCCGACATTGTCAAAACGTTTGAGTTGGTTTATCCGTTCGGCTGGCTCGGAGTACTCTCGAAAACACCGCCGGTGTCGCATGAAGTTATTTACGTCGCGCATGAACGTGGTTTCGCGCTTTGCTCCATGCGGTCGGAAACATTGAGCCGCTACTATTTGCAATGCCCGGTCGACGACGATTTGGTTGACTGGCCCGACGACCGTTTCTGGACAGAATTTAAGAGCCGGTTACCGACCGACGTCGCGGAGAGACTAATTACCGGCCCGTCGATCGAAAAATCTATCGCCCCACTACGAAGTTTCGTCTGTGAGCCCATGGCATGGAAGCGCTTGTTTTTAGCAGGTGACGCTGGCCACATAGTCCCCCCTACCGGTGCGAAGGGGCTAAACTTGGCGTCCTCGGACGTACACTACCTGTCGAGAGCATTCATCAACTTCTACAAAGATGGCGACACGGATGGTCTCGACAACTATTCGGCCATCGCGCTGCAACGTGTGTGGAAAGCAGAACGTTTTTCATGGTGGATGACAAAGTTTCTGAACGATTTTCCTGATAGTTCCGAATTCGACAACCGCATGCGACAGGCCGATTTTGACTACCTGAAGTCGTCCCCCGTTGCGCAAAAAAGCCTAGCAGAGAATTACGTCGGAGTACCCTATTGACCTCCAAAAATAGTCGAAGCTTGAGCCGTTGAAGTCACTGCGCGCAAACCTGACGATTGTGATGCTTGCCGCGCTGGCCACATCGAGTGCTCTTGGTACCGACAGGGACGGGACGTGGATAACACTCGGCACAGCGGCTGGCCCAATTCCCGACCCAGTCCGGTCGCAGCCTGCGAATGTCCTGGTGCTTGGTGAGAAAGCGTACGTCGTGGATGCTGGTGACGGCACAGCCGGACGTCTTGCCCAGGCTGGTGTGTCGCTGCATGCGATCGATGCCATTTTCATTTCTCACCTGCATTTTGATCACACCGGCGGCCTGGCGGCGCTGTTGGCGTTGCGCTATCAGATTAGCGCCAGAAATACCGTGACCGTCTACGGTCCGCCCGGAACACAGCGTACCGTCGCGGGACTGATCGATTTTATGCGTCCCATGGCCGAAGCCGGCACCGGCATGCCTGGTCAGACAACCAGACCGACAGAGAGCAACATCAACGTCGTTGAGATTCGCGATGGTTCGGTTATTGAGCTCGAAGACATTACAGTTCGTGCTACACGCAATACACATATGTCATTCCCGCAAGACAGTGAGGCTTTCGAGCGACACCAGTCTCTGTCGCTGCGATTCGACTTGCCCGGCCGTTCAATCGCTTACACGGGCGATACCGGTCCGAGTTCGGCCGTCGAGGATTTGGCGCAAGGTGCAGATGTTCTGATCAGCGAGGTCATGGATGTCGATAGGGCGATTGCGCGCGTCAAACATTTGGACCCCGATATTGCGCAGCCGTGGCTCGAAATGGTGTCCACACACTTACGCGCACACCATGTGTCGCCGGAGCAGGTCGGCGAGATGGCGGCAAGAGCAAACGTCGGTAAGGTCGTGCTGACGCATTTGGCGCCGCCCATGCACGAGCAAGATGAAATGGACGTTTACATTGGCAGGGTAGGCAAAACCTTTGATGGGGACGTTGTCGTCGCGAACGATCTGGATCGATTTTGACGATTCGAGACGTGTGAACATCTGGCCGACGAAAACGTGGATGCCGTGGCCGAATGCAACATGGTCCGGTGACAGCTGCCCGGTTAATTAGGATACCAAGTGACGAGGTAGGACTGCGGTGAATCAGGAATGCTGGACGCCATGCTCCAAAAGCGGGTTTCTGATGCAACCGGATCCCGTTGCCGACATCTCCACCTGCGATGCGCCCATCTGCACGGCGCATGCGACACTGTTGCAGGAACTGGCAACGACCCTTCCGGACCTGATCAAGACGGGGCACATACGGCCGGTTCTGGAAGACATGCCCATTATCGACATGACCGGGATGCAATACGATGCAGACGCTCGCATCGTCGAGCGGGCCTTTCAGATCTACACGCATTTCGCGAATGTGTACGTGTGGTGCGATCACGATAACCCCGCCGAAAGCCTACCCGCGGGCGTTGCTGTTCCACTCGTACAGCTTGCCGAGTTTGTCGATCGGCCACCGATTCTGCCCTATGCCAGTACGACACTCTGCAACTTTGAGCGCCTGGACCCGGAGGGTGGATATGTTGTCGAGAACCTGCGCTGCATTCAGAAGATCATCGATATTCCGGATGAATCATGGTTTTACCTAACTCACGTCGAGATTGAATCGCACGCGGCCGATATCCTCTTTTCGTGTATCCACGCAACCGCGATGATCGACGACGACGATGTCGCGGGCGTCGAGAGGGAACTTGGGAAGATTCCGGGTGCGTTTAACCGGATGATCGCAACCTTTAAAAAAATCGCAAAGGGCTGCAGGCCCGATATCTACTACCATACACTGCGACCCTACCTATTCAGTTTCGACGATATCGTCTATGACGGCGTCGCTAAATTTGCTGGCAAACCACAAACGTTTCGTGGACAGACGGGCGCACAGAGTAGTGCGATTCCAAGCGTGAATGCATTCCTCGGTATTCGACACGAGCCTGGCGGCCTGACCCACCATCTCGACATTATGAAGGCGCACATGCCAAAGCCACATAGAGAGCTGATTGCGACGATCGACACAGGAAAATTTCGCGGCTATGTCTCCAATAAAAGTTCGTCCAGTCTGACTGAAGCCTACAATGAATGTCTGCAGAGCCTTACCGAGTTCCGGACGCTGCATTTGAGTATGGCCAACGCATTTGTCGCCAGCCGCGTGGAAAATCCGATTGGTACCGGTGGCACAGAGTTCATGCACTGGCTGGAGCAACTGCGCAACGAAACTGAGCAGCAGTATTTGTGAGGCGACAGATGATGAGCGTCAATATCGGTGGTGGATGGCCA
>CAZWEW010000204.1:0-3585 GCA_964633055.1 uncultured Woeseia sp.
TAGATACTCTTCGTAAGTGCTTCGCTCTTTGCCTTGAGTCGCACCACTTCCTCGTTGATGTTTATCTCAGAATCGTCGCCCACGTAACGGAGTTCATCGATCTTCGCTTCGAGCTCGGCAATGGGTTGTTCAAATTCGAGAAACTTGAGGTCCATCGGAATTGGCAGGCCGGAAATGACAAGTTACAGACAAAATCGCCATTGTCCCTGTTAGGAGGACAGTGGCGTAAGGTTGTAACTCTACCTTATTTCCTGCTCTGATGCGTAGAGCAGCCTGACACTGTCTCGGCCCAGCAAGTCTGTCAGTTTATCCCGTAATTCCCGGCTGGGACGTACCTTCCATTCGGGTCCGAGGTTGAGCCTTGCCTCCGCATCACTGCCAACATATTGCACTGCAACATCGCAGCTACCTTCCCGATAGGGCAACAAAACATCATGAAGCCGATGCAGTAGTTTTTGCACCTGACTATTCGGATGGAGGTTCAGAATGATGCTGCTCGCCCGGGATTCGATTACACGGTCGATATGCAGCACATTACTTGCGTTGACCTGCCAGGCACTCATGAATTCGTCGTATCGAAGGGAGCCCGTCACCACAACGATCTCGTCTTTGACCAGCAGGTGCATAAACTGCTGAAATGTTTCGCTAAACAGGCTGACTTCGAGCCGGCCGGTATCATCGTCGAGCACGATAGTGACACGATTGCCCCGTTTACTAACATCCAAGATCAACCCGGCAACTGTCACGTTCCTCCGCGGCTGAGCGTACTTCCGTTCGCCGTTCACGGCCTGGGGCGCTGGTTCCGACGCGATGTCGATGAGTTTGCCATCAACCAGGAATCTGGCATCAGGGCGGACAGCATCGAATGGGTGACCGGTCAGGTACAGACCCAGAGCCTCTTTCTCATTCGCAAGAAACTCTCGCTCGCTCCATTCCGCCAGAACAGGCTGCGATGATTCACTAGGCTCACTGCCCTCTTCAACGATGCCGAAAAAGTCAGGCTGCCCCGCCGCCTGTGCCCGAGCTTCCTGGTCAGCAGTCCTAAGTGCCTCCGGCAACGCCTCCAGGAGCTGGCGCCTCGAGCACCCAAACTTATCCAATGCCCCTGATTTGATCATCGCCTCCAATGTACGTCGATTGAGTTTTTCGAGATCGACGCGGCGACAGAATTCACCGAGTGAACGGAATGGGCCTTTACTCTCTCGCTCTAAGATCACGGCATCGACAGCTCCTTTGCCGACGCCTTTGATTGCACCTAGGCCGTAGACCATGGCTCCATCGGCGTCAACACTGAACAGGTACTGTGACTGATTGATATCGGGCACGAGCAGCTTAAGACCTAACTTTCGACAGTCGTCTTTGACCATAACGAGGCGGTCCGTGTGGTCGAGGTCTGCGCTCATCGCCGCCGCCATGAACGCAGCCGGATGGTTCGCTTTCAGGTATGCCGTCTGGTAGGACAACAAAGCGTAGGCCGCAGAGTGCGATTTGTTGAAGCCATACTCCGCGAACTTCTCCATGAGATCGAATATGCGTGTCGCCGTCTTCGCCTCAACGCCCCGCGACGTCGCACCTTCGAGGAAGACCTCACGCTGTTTAGCCATCTCCTCGGCATCCTTTTTACCCATAGCACGTCGCAGCAAATCGGCTCCACCGAGTGTATAGCCGGCGAGAACCTGGGCGATCTGCATGACCTGCTCCTGGTAAAGGATGACACCGTAAGTAGGTTCCAGAACTGTTTTCAGATCCGGGTGCAGATAGTCGATATGCGCCTTGTTGACGTCATGTTTCCGAGATAGGAAATCGTCAACCATGCCCGATCGCAGCGGCCCGGGACGAAACAAAGCGACCAACGAGACAAGATCATCAAACTGATCCGGACACATCCGCTTAACGAGATCGCGCATGCCCCGGGACTCCAGCTGGAAAACAGCGCGTGTTCGACAGGCCTGGAGCAGCTCGAACGTCTTTTCGTCCTCCATCGGAATGGTCTCGATATCGAGGTCGAACGAAGGGTCAAGCGCATTGACCGTCTGGACAGCCCAGTTGATGATTGTCAGCGTCTTTAGCCCGAGGAAGTCAAATTTGACGAGGCCAGCCGCTTCGACGTCGTCCTTGTCGAGCTGCGTCACGAGATTAGCGCCACCCTCCTCGCAGTAGAGTGGTGTGAAATCGGTTAGCGTCGACGGCGAGATGACCACGCCACCGGCGTGCTTGCCCGCATTCCTCGTGAGTCCCTCCAACGATTTCGCAAGATCGATGATGGCCTCGACTTCCTCGTCCTCGCGGTACATACGGGCGAGTTCTTCGTCGTCGTCCAGCGCCTTATCGAGTGTCATGCCGATCTCGAAGGGCACCTGTTTTGCGATCTTGTCGACGAACCCATAGGGTTGGCCCAATACACGACCAACATCACGGATAACAGCACGCGCTGCCATCGTGCCATAGGTGATTATCTGCGACACCTTGTCGCGACCATAACGTTCCGCGACATACTCGATGACCCTGTCCCTGCCTTCCATGCAGAAGTCCACATCGAAATCCGGCATCGAGACACGCTCAGAATTCAGGAAGCGCTCGAACAGCAACCCGTAATGTAACGGATCGAGGTCGGTGATCCCCAGGACGCAGGCAACCAGCGACCCTGCACCTGAACCACGGCCGGGACCGACCGGGATTCCTTCTTTCTTTGCCCAGTCGATGAAGTCGGCCACGATCAGGAAATAGCCGGGGAATCCCATATCGCAAATAACATTCAGTTCGGCATCCAGCCGTGCCCGGTACGGTGCTGTCATTTTCCCCAAGTCATCCGAAGAAACACCTTCCCGTTCGGACTTCGTTGCAAGAAAACGGTCCAGCCCCTGAGCCGCTTCGGCACGAAGAAACTGGTCGGTAGTCTGTTCTTCGGGAACCGGGAATGCCGGCAGGTAGGATTGGCCAAGCTCGAGATCCAGGTTGCACCGTTTGGCAATCTCAACCGAGTTGCTTATGGCCTCCGGGATATCTCCGAACAGGCGCGCCATTTCCTGACCGTTTCGAAGATACTGCTGCTCAGTGTAGATTCTCGGCCTGTCGGTATCATCAAGCGTACGACCATCCTGGATACAGACTCTCGCCTCATGGGACTCGAAATCTCCGCTGTCGATGAACCTGACATCGTTCGTCGCAACAACCGGTACCGACCTAGCTGCAGCCAGCCTGATGGTTGACTGCAGACAGACCTCCTCACCTGGCCGGCCGAGGCGACTCACCTCAAGATAGAAGCGATCACGAAAGACACTAAGCCAATGATCCAGCCGTTCCGCAGCCGTATTCTCATGCCCGGCAACCAATGCGCGCCCGATATCGCCGTTGATACCACCTGATAAAGCGATAAGACTCTTTGACCGACTCTCATCCAGCCATTCCGGTTCTATCATCGCCACACCGCGAGTCTGGCCTTCCAGGTAGGAACGACTGACGAGTCGCGTCAGGTTTCGGTAGCCCGTCTGGTCCTGACTGAGCAGCACCAAGCTAAATGGCCGGTCAGGCTCATCCGGATTCCTGACGCGCAGGTCGGCACCGATCAGGGGCTTTACACCATAT
>CAZWEW010000205.1:0-3577 GCA_964633055.1 uncultured Woeseia sp.
GAATAGATGGGCCGCCGGACCTGTTCGGAACTGGCCGTTTTGACTGCACGTTCAGTTTCGTGGAAGCGCAGGCAGGATTCCTCGAAGGGCAAGCCGCAAAATTCAAGTAGCCGCCTGATCTCGGTCTCCAAGTCGGCGACTATTTTCTCGTAATTAACCTCTAGAAAGAAACCTGGCAGCGTTTTTTGCCAGTGTTCCATCAGACGCCGGTATTGCAGGTAGTACTCACCGAGCTCGGTCAGGTCATAGGTGAAGGGTTGTCCGCTGGCGAAAAGTTGCTTGAATGAACCAAAACAACTGTCGAGTGGGTGCCGCCGGGCGTCGATGATTTTCACGTTGGGGATCGCGAGTTTCATGATCCCGGTATAAATGAAGTTGTTCGGATTCTTATCGATGAAAAAAGGCGCGCCGGCCCTGAACTGCTCCGTTCGAGACAGGTAGTGCTCCCCGATAGCACGCCATTCAGCCGGTCCGAGGTCACTCAGGAAGTCGGGAAAGAGCACGCGCCTAGGTTTGCCTTTCCGTGTCGCCTGCACGACTCTTGGCAGGTCACTGAGTTCGTGCGTTCCGTCTACCTGGCTGTGACTGGCGAGGATCTGCTCGATGAGTGTCGACCCGGATCTTGGGAGTCCGACCACCAGTATTGGTGTGACGTCTGAGCTGGCGACACCAGCATTACTATCGAACCGATCCGGCGTAAAGAAATCAATGATACGGCCGTAGGTGTCCTCGGTGTCTACTGGATCGTAGCTCTCCAGCAGGCGTTGGACACGATTGCACGCGTCAAAGTGCTCGAATGCCTTGTCGTAGTCCTTGCGCGCTTCGAATTCCAGGCCGAGTGCATTGTGGAGCTGGGCCCGGGACTCATCCGGCAGGTCACTTCGCTCCAGTAGTTCGGCCATTACCCGGACTTCCTCATCCCGGAATCGAAATGTCTTCAGGTTGGCAAGACTCCAGTAGGCTTCCGCGTGATCCTCCCTGGCAACGATGGCCTTGCGATAGCTCTCGATCGCGTCGTCCTGACGGCCGACGGTCTTTAGGTGGTGCGCCATGCCGCACCATGCGCCCGGCCTGTCCGGTGACATTTGTAATGCGGTTTGATAGGACTCGATGGCTTCCTCGTGATAGCCGGTCATCCCGATCGCGCTGGCGAGGACTATGTAGGACTCGGAATTATCCGGCGCGAGTCGCACCACTTCCTTCGCGCTTTCTAGCGCATCGGCCAGCTTGTCCTGTTCTCTTAGCACGGCGACCAGGTCGACCCACAACCGAACGTAGTTCGGTGCATTGGATATCGCTTTCCTGAGGAAGACCTCAGCGTCGCGGAATTGTTTTTGCTCGGACGCAATGGTTGCGAGTAGTCGAGACGCCTCTACATGATCGGGATCTTTCGTCAGGATCTGACGATAGATCATCTCTGCAGAGCGCGAATCACCACTTTCTGAATGCTCATGTGCTTTCGCGAGTTCGCTCGCAAACGCGACCACGCCTTCCGGTCGTGACCGGGTGATGCCGTCTTTCTGAAGTTTCCGTACATACTCTATTTTTTTCCCTGGTGACGGACGCGTCGGGTCGAGGCGCATTGCCGTTTGAAATGCGGCCATCGCCTTCGACACATTGCCTTCAAGTAGCATCAGGTCGCCCAGTGTTTCGTGAGCAACGGCGAAGTCCGGAAAGAGGTGGATGGCTTCTTTGATTCGCTGACGAGCCGCTTCAAACTCTTTTTGTGCGATATGAGCGCGCGCTGACAAGCACAACAGGTTTGCGTCGCCCGGATATTGTTCCAAGGAAATTTCACAGTGTCTGGCCGCGCCGGCCGCATTCCCGGCTCCCAGCATGGAAAGCGCGGTATCGAATTGCTGTTTCTGATCCACGTCGGAAGTTGACCATAGGCGGAGTAGGAGTGCCAGACTGTGCTTGTGCAAGGGGTTTGGAGAGATTACCTTTGCAAGCCGAATCGCCCGCTGGGACTTTTACTTGAAAACTTTTAAAAGCGCTGTGCGAAATCGTGAATTTGCCGTGTCGGCAGAGATATTCCTGCGGCCTGAAACCGACGCCGAAGCACTGCGCGTGCAGACCGACGTGTTGCGTGACGCCGTAGATGGCATTCTGCTGACCGACAACCAGTTCGGACAGTTACACCTGTCGACGATTGCCGCGGCTAGTATCCTGCTGGATCACGGCGTTGATCCTGTCGTCCAGATTACCAGTCGAAACCGGAACCGGATCGCGCTGATCAGCGACCTGCTCGGTGTTGGTGCGCTCGGTGTCACGAGCCTGTTGCTTGCTGCCGGCGAACGGGCGCCAAAAACTATGGATCCGAGACCCAAGCCGGTTTTGGACCTGTCCGCAGTGGCGCTTATCCAGACGGCAAACACCGTGAAGATCGATGAGAACCTGTCAGTTAACCCGGATTTCCTTGTCGGTGGCCTGGTGACCCCGGTACTGCCAAGAAAGGATTGGAAGGCCGCGAAACTGCGGGAAAAGATTGACGCAGGCGCCCAGTTCGTGCAGACGCACATCTGCATGGACTTAGATCTGCTGCGGCACTATTGCCGGCATCTAGTGGACAACAAGTTGATTCAACGAACGAGTGTCATCGGCGCAATTGCCGTGCTGGGGTCGGCCGAAGACGTGGGCTGGCTGCGCGAACATCGGCCGAACGTGATGGTGCCCGCAGATATCGTCGCGAGGTTGGAGTCGTCGCCGGATCCGGCGAAAGAGGGTGTTGCGATCGCCGCGGAAACGATTCGCGCGATGCGTAAAATCCCGGGCCTCGACGGAGTGAATGTGATGGCCATCAGGGATCTCGCTACGATTCCCGAAGCGATTCGCATGGCGGGCCTGAATGACTGAAAACGCGATCGATAACATTGCTTGTCTCGTAGGCGAAGGGCAACTCGTTGAGGCGGAGTCCCTTTGTAGAAACGCCCTTTTTTCGGCGCCCGACGACATAAATTTGCTGGGTCTGATGGGCACGATTTGCATCGCGCGCGACAAGCCCGAGCAGGCGATTCCGCATCTGCGAAAGATAATGGCACGTGAACCAGGTAATACGACTGCCATTCGGGCGCTCGCGGCGGCGCTGGACAAGGCAGGCCAGGTGGGCGAGGCAGACACGCTGCGCAATGACTATATGCAGTCACTGCCCACCGACAAACTGCTTGTGGAGGCCGAAGTGCTCGTCGGCAAAGGCAACACGGCCGAGGCGGAGAAGATCTGTGATGTAGTCTTGCTGAGAGATCCTGAGAGCAACGATGCTTTGAGGGTCCTCGCGATGGCAGCCGTTGCCGACGAGCGCTTCGTCATCGCTGAGGCGTTTCTGAATCGCATTGTCCGGTTGGCGCCCGACGATATCGGCGGCATCTTCGAACTTGCACGATTCCTGGGAGATCGTGGCCG
The DNA here is from genome assembly GCA_964633055.1 of uncultured Woeseia sp. Classification (GTDB taxonomy): domain Bacteria; phylum Pseudomonadota; class Gammaproteobacteria; order Steroidobacterales; family Woeseiaceae; genus SZUA-117. Next base: position 3,403 of record CAZWEW010000205.1, read on the forward strand.
GTTTGCCGAAGCAGTGCGACACTTGCAGCCGGCGCTCGCCAAAGAGCCCGACAATCCCGACCTGCAATTGCTCCTGGCGGGTATGCTGAGCGCCCTCGGCGACACGGAGGCGTCGATGGCTGCATATGATCATTGCCTGGCCGTTCGGCCCGATGAACCGTCTGCTCTCCTGGGT
>CAZWEW010000206.1:0-3562 GCA_964633055.1 uncultured Woeseia sp.
GAATACACCGTTGTCCTAACCGGCACCCTGGCAAACCCGTCAATCCTGTTCTGGGAAGCGGAAGAAAAGGAGTGGACCGGAACCGAGACGGTGTTTGAGGTGGACTTCGTTCATCTCTCCCCGCTCCTAGGCCAGGTAGACATCTACTATGCACCAACCGGGACGGCTCCCGTTTCAGGGAATCAGATCGGCACCCTGTCGAATGGCGACCACATCCCTTACATGGAGCTGGAACAGGGTGAGTATGAAATCATCCTGACCGCGCCAGGCGATCCGTCAACGATTGTCTTTCAGTCGGGAGGGATTGAGCGCACCCCTGCCAGCCGCATCACTATCGCACTTTTTGACACCAACCCAACCATCACCGCAACAGTAGGAGTGAACATCATCTTCGACGACGGGGCCTCGCTGGGTATTTTCGACGTCAACTCGCGACCACAACTTCGGCTCGGCCACGCATCATACGGTGGCGGCAATATTGACGGATATTTCGACAATGATTTTGAAACCGTAGATTTCGAGGATATCGGCTTTCTCGAGTTGTCACCTTTCGTAGATATGTCGGGTATTACACTTCCACTCGACGTCACACCGACAGGCGACCCGGGCACCATTTTGGTCGAAGCAGAAGTGCAACGAGTCAACAATACCCGGCGTTCACTGATTTTCTGGGGACTTCCCGGTACACATTCCATTCGTCTCCTCGAACACGAAGCGAGGCCAATCGAAGTATTTCCCTTTGTCCGGATCACGAACCTCTCTTCCAGTGTCGGCGAAATCGACATCTACGTTACCGACCCTGAGACGGTACTGGACGAAACCGTGTTCCCCGATTTTGGTAACGCTATATCCGGTGTCACTACCGGGTTCTTCGCTATGCCAATAGGGATGCAGGACATCGTGCTAACCCTGCCCGGAGAACAAACAACTATCGGGCCAATCTACTCCGTCGATCTCACGGCCGGCGAGGTGCTTGACCTGATCATCGTGGATACCGCGGATCCAGCCGTAGCTGAAATACGTATTCTGGATTCGATACCCTGACCCACGGTCCTATCCTGTTCACAACAGTTCTTCTCCGCGTATACCCCGCAACACTTAGGCGTACCGCGCCAATCGCAGGCTCGCCGCCATTACCCTGATGCGTAATTTTACGAAGGTTAACAACGGATTTGCATGGCAGTTAGCACAGCCCGCCAAGCTCGGGCTGAGAACGACGTTTGTACCGCTGGAAATTGAAAGCCGCTGCCACGTCCGGCGGTTGAAAAATACGGCCTAAAGACCTTCGGCAGTATCAGCGATCAGCGTGTCGACAACGGCATTGAGCGCTTCCTGTTGGGAATTGCCCGCGGTAATGGACAGCTCGTGGGCATTTAATTGCCGATGTGCGCTCGTGCCCCTACTCAGGATATTCTTAACAGACGCAACCTCCGACTCGCAACCGAGTGCCCGCGTGTCTTCATACGTAAGATCCAGGATCTCGTTCAGCAGGGACTCAAACGGAACGATCCTGCCCTTGGCAAAATCAATCAGTCCTTCATCGAAACTGTAGCGCATCGCTCGCCACCGGTTTTCATGCACCAGCATCGGAGAGTATGTGCGCCAGCGCTGATTATTCAGGCGCAGCCGGTAAAGCATACGCATGATGCATACGAGCAGCGCAGCGAGCGAAATCGCGTCCTCGAGTCGCGTGCAAACATCCATGATGCGCGTTTCCAGTGTCGGAAATTTTGCACTTGGACGGAGGTCCCACCAAATCTTCGTTGAGTCCTGGATGACTCCCGCATTGATCAGGATATTGACATGTCGTTCATACTCATTGTAACTCTGGAACTTCTCCGGCAGGCCGGTTCGTGGCAGTGCATCGAAGATCGTCAGGCGGTAGCTCTTGAGGCCTGTATCCTGCCCCCCCCAGAATGGAGACGAGCAAGACAGTGCCAGGAGATGTGGCAGGAAATACGCTGCCTGGTTCATCAGGTCGATCCGTAATGCATCATCGTTGATACCGACGTGCACATGCATGCCACAGATCACGAGCCGGCGGGCGGCTGCCTGCATCTCGGTCGTCAGCGAATCGTAGCGATCCTTACGGGTATGCTTCTGTTCAGACCAGAGACTGAACGGGTGCGTCGAACAGGCAATTGGCGCGATACCATGGCGCGCCGCGACCTCAATGATGGTTTTCCGAAGACGGACCAGATCCTCCCTCACTTCCTGAACGTTCGCGCAAACTTTGGTACCGATCTCGATCTGCGATCGCAAGAGCTCAGTCGTAACCTGCTTACCGAGTAACTCTTCACACTCACTGATCAGTGACTCCGGGGGGTCGGCGACGAGCGCGCGCGTCTCCTTATCGACGAGCAGGTATTCTTCTTCGACGCCCATCGTAAACTGAGGTTCGTTGCAGTGCATTATCCTGACCGCCATGAATCGAGATTTGTCGGCTGCAGGCGAGCCGGTGCGGAACTGAGAAGATCGTGCAATACGTCGGCGATCCTTGCGACACCTTCGTCGTGCAGAATTAGGTCCTGACGAATCTCCAGCCCGACATGAGGGAGATTTGTCGGCTCGGCGTGATTGTCAATAGTGTAGTCCTCGGGCATCTTGCCGGAATATGGCTCGTTGTCGCCAACATGGTAACCAGCCTTCCCAAGGTCGTTCATGAATAGCGTCGCCGTCACTGGGTCCTTATCCCACAATACACCCATGTCCCAGGTTCTGGATTCACCGTTGAGCACGTGCGCAAAACTATGCACGGCGACAAAAACGGGTCTGACGCCTGCCGAGGCAACGCGGGCAAGCTGCAATTCAATTGCTTGATGATATGGCCGGTATATCGCGTCAGCCCGCATCTCCTTGTCTGCACGGCGCAGGTTCCGGTTACCGGGAATCACGACACCGTCACCGAATTTCAGGAATGCGCCGGGATCCATCAGTTGCCGGTTGCAATCGATTACAAGTCTGGAGTACTGACAAAGCACGGCCGTGGCGCCGAGACTCGACGCCAGAGCCTCGGTCAGCGCACCGGCACCAATGTCAAGTGCAAGGTGGCACCGGCGAGCGAACGGGTCGAGCCCCATCGTTCCAAGCGCCACCGGGATCCTGCGGCTCGCGTGGTCACACACGAGGAATATTGGGGCTATCGCGTCCGGGTTGAGTACGACGAATGGAGGCGGCTCGTCGGGTGCTAGCAGCTTGCGGTCGGATCTTGGACTGTCAGTGCCGTCTGCGGGCATTGGATCGACCTTAGGCACTAGAACATTTCCAACAGCATCACTGCCAATACTAATATATCCACAATAAAACCAGACTAGTCCACCAGGAAGACAAAATACAAAGTAGTACGAAGTAAGTCACACGAGTTACGACGAGAACACCATCGCCAGTCCTGAATTCGAATATCTGAACTAAAGCCGGACGATACAAAAGCCCTAAACATGTTTCATTCTAATTTAGCTAAGTTTTATTGATGACCTATTTACTCTCAACCCGTTAAAGATCCGCCTGAATACGACACCGGGTACTGTGGTCTTAGGTCATTGTGAGATTAGTCGTATAATTC
>CAZWEW010000207.1:0-3552 GCA_964633055.1 uncultured Woeseia sp.
CCCTCCCTGTTTTTGCCAGACTGCAATCATGTTATTGGCCGGCATCGCATAAAGACGAACCCGTTCAAGGTTAATGGCGTTCGCAATGTCATCCAGTACCTCGAGGTCACGTATGCCCATCTCAGGGTTTTCTGCACGAAGCGACCGATCGAACGACTGGTTGCTCTCACTCGTGAACGCACCCTCGATATTGAACGGGCCATAAAGACAGAAGATACCTTCAACGGGAAGCGTTCGTCCTGCCAGCGCGAACATTCGCCTAACCGCGACCATGCCCATGATGTGTGTCGTGTTGGACGAAAAAATCGCATCATAATCGCCCTCCACTTCGATCGTCATCAATACGTCAATATCGAGTGGCGGCAGCACATTATCGAGGCCTGAGAAATCAATCCACGCGTTGATTCCCGAATGATTAAACACCTGGTCGCTGGTTTGCCAGGTAAGTTGATCGAGCGTTGCAGCAAAGTAAACCGCATGTTGACCAGTCCCCGAGCCAATCTCTAGGACTGAGCGTGAATTCGATAGTTCATCGCGCAGCACCTCGAGAATAGGCACCCGATTCCGTCTCGCCGCCGGTGCATCAGGCCGCTTACTCATCGAGTGACAGAAAATTCTTCCGATACCAGACCAGTTCGGCGATGGAGTCCCGGATATCGTCAAGCGCACGGTGAGACGATTCCTTGCTGAAACCTGCTGCAACGTCAGGCGACCATCTCTGCGCGAGAATCTTCAAGGTACTAACATCGAGATTCCGGTAATGAAAATAAGTTTCAAGGTCGGGCATCAGCCTCGCCAGGAAACGACGATCTTGACAAATACTGTTACCGCACATTGGCGACTTTCCTGCTTTCACGTACTGGCGCACGAATTTCAGTGTCAGTAACTCCGCCTCACGCATCGATACGCGACTGTCCAGAACCCGCCGGGTCAGTCCAGATTCACCATGCTGTCGTGTATTCCACACATCCATAGCATCCATAACCCGCCTGTCCTGACGAATGACGATTTCCGGACCCGTAGCAAGCACCTTGAGGTCCTGGTCAGTCACGATCGTGGCGATTTCAATGATCTGGTCGGACATGGTGTCCAGACCAGTCATTTCGAGGTCAATCCAGATCAGGTTGATCTCGCTGGGGTCAGTAACCGGGTCGGCGCTCATTCACATTCCATGTCACTACAGGTATCCGCACGTAGTGTAGCAAGGCCGGAAGGTGCAAGCAGGTAGAGCGGACGGCATACTGCTCGTTATGGACACGGAGCACCCATGAACGACCGGAACAACGCAGCAGGTTTGGTCATCGGGGCATTCAGCCGCCGGATGAGACTCAAACTGGCCGACCATTCAATCGTCGAGGCACGCATCAAGGGAAAGAAACTGCGCCCCGTTTGCGGCGACCGTGTATCCGTGGATCGTATCCCGGATGAAACCGACTGGCTCATAACGAAGATTCATCCCAGAGATAACGAACTGACAAGACCCGACTCCCGTGGTCGCAAGGAAGTATTAGCCGCAAACCTCGATTGCATCGTCGTGATGGCCGCAACCGAACCCAAGCCAGACTGGTTTGTCGTCGACCGTTACCTAGTTGCGGCTGAAAACATGAGTACGCCTGCCATCGTCGTCTTCAACAAGACGGACCTACTGACTGGTGAGAATGTGCTCCCGACAGCTATTCGAGACTATTCAACAGCAAAATACACCGTCATAAAAACCAGTGCACAGACCGGTCGAAATCTTGATCAACTCAACAAGTTGATTACCGGGAAAACATCGATCGTCGTTGGTCAGTCCGGCGTCGGAAAGTCCAGCGTCATCAATCAGCTAATCGATGATGGCCATCAACTTACGGCAACACTATCTCGTAAACACGGGGAAGGCAGACACACGACCGTTGTCTCGATAATGCTCGAGCTGCAAGTCGGGGGATACGTTGTGGATTCCCCGGGGGTTCGCGATTATGCGCCTGCGATCGTCAGTGCAGACGAGGTCATCCGCGGCTATCGGGAAATCAATGATACCGGTGATGAATGTCGGTTTGGCAATTGCAAGCATCTCCGAGAACCGAACTGCGCCGTCAAACAGGCACTTGAATACGGTACGATCAGTGCACGACGGTATGAAAGTTACAAGCGGCTGATGTCCTCCATTCGAGATAGGAACAGGAATATCCATTAATGGAGAAAACAGACCGTATCAGGTAGATGCGCCCCGAGACGAAACTAACGCCGCCACCTGAAGCACATTAAGTCGTCCCTATCCGGGAGGCCAACTGAAGTCCCGCCCACCGAGCACGTGCAGGTGTATATGGAAAACCGTCTGGCCCGCTGCCGCATTACAGTTCATGACGACCCGATAACCCAACTCTGCAAATCCCTCCGCCTTCGCAACATCGCGGGCAGCGAGAAATAACTTGCCGGTAATCCCATCATCCCGATCACGAATGTCGTTGATCGTTGCAATGTGCTGGCGCGGCACAACGAGCACATGCGTTGGCGCCTGCGGGTTGATATCACGAAACGCAATAACGTTATTGTTCTCTAAAACGATATCTGCAGAAATATCTCCATTGCTGATCTTGCAAAAAAGACAATCAGAATCGAGCATATTGATTCTCCTGCTGACAGTTCAATCGACCGCACGACGGCCGAAAAACGCGTGTGATAACGTCCCGCCGTCAACGTATTCGAGTTCGCCTCCCAGAGGCACTCCATGCGCGATACGACTGGCTTGGACGTTATGCTTTCCGGCCAGATCTGAAAGAAAATGGGCCGTCGCATCACCTTCAACCGTCGGGTTGGTGGCTATTATGAGTTCATTGACTTTGCCATTGGAGAGTCGTAGGTCGAGCGCCTCCATCCCGAGTTCACCGGGCCCAATCCCGTCCAGCGGAGACAGGTGCCCCATCAACACAAAGTATCGTCCCCTGTAGCCGGTCGCATCCTCGACCGCCATGACGTCCGCGGGTGATTCCACCACGCAAAGCTGCGACTCGTCACGGCCGCTCGCCGAGCAGATATTGCAGACATCGTACTCGGTGAGCATTCGGCAGCGGCTACAGTGACCAACACTCTCTGCGGCATCTGCCAGAGCTCGTGATAACTGACTCGCGCCGGAACGGTCCCTCTCCAGCAGGTGAAATGCAATGCGCTGTGCAGATTTCTGCCCGACGCCCGGCATACATCGCAAGGTCTCGATCAGACGAAGTAACATCGGGGAGTAAGACATCGGAGTCTTCTGCGGTCAGAAAGGCAACTTCATGCCGGGCGGCAAGGAAAGCCCGGCCGTCATGCCGGAAAACTTCTCCTGTACCGTTTTTTCGACCTTCCTGACAGCGTCATTAAAGGCGGCCACAATCAGGTCCTCTAACATCTCCTTATCATCGCCGACGAGCGAATCGTCAATCTCCAGCGCACGGACCTCATGCTTGCAGGTCATCGTAATCCTGACGATCCCAGCACCTGACTCACCGGTCACCGTCAGGTTCACCATCTCCTCCTGCGCCTTCTGCATATCTGTCTGCATCTGTTGCGCCTGCTTCATTAGCTGGC
>CAZWEW010000208.1:0-3552 GCA_964633055.1 uncultured Woeseia sp.
CGAAACTTCACCCGTAACGAGAGAAGACGTAATGGCGGTCCGCAAAGACTCACCAAATCCCGTGTGCTTTGTGTTTTGGGGTAGTACCCCGACCTCTTCGGCTGGTTACCGGGTCATCCGGAGACGGCAGCCTCGGGGTGGGCATGTCCATGCTCTGCGCATCGTTCGCAGTTGACCCAGCCGGAATCGCCACTCACGTAGTGTTCCTTTTTCCAGATCGGCAACCTGGTCTTCACCTGGTCTATGATGTATCGGCAGGCTTCGAATGCCTCGTCGCGATGTACTGACGTAACGCCGACCCAGACCGCACATTCACCGACTTCCAGCAGTCCTTCCCGGTGAACGCATTCCGCGTGCAGGATAGGGTACTTCCCGAATGCCTCCGTGATAATCTTTTCACCTTCCTTCAGCGCCAGCGGCTCATACACTTCGTATTCGAGCCGCAATACGTCTTCCCCATCATTGTGATTACGGATCCAACCCTCGAACGCCGCATAAGCCCCGGCGCGATCGTCACGCAGTTCATTTCGCAGGCGATCCGGGTCAATCTGTTCGGTGGTAATTCGCAACGTTCAGCCTCCCGCCACAGGCGGAAAAAGGAGGATCGTGTCGCCGTCATTCACGGCAGTATCCCAGTCTGCCATTTCGTCGTTGATCGCAACCTTGCAATGTCCCAACGGCTCGCGGGACCCATGTCGATCGGCAAGTGCCGAAAAAAGGTCAGCGGCCGTCGACACATCCAACGTAACGGACTCCTCGTCAATCCCAGCGTGATCGCGAAACCCAGCAAAGTACCTGACCGCGAGCGTCTTTTTCATGTCACGAACTCGACACCTGTTCCTGCGAGATCGCCCGGCGTGTTGATGTTGTGGAGAGCACCCGGGGCCGGCTGTTCCAGCAGTCGTGTTGGTGAGTTAATCAACATTTTGCGCGGGCACCGGTAGCCGTCAGCGACGTATTGCTCGATGATTGCCCTCGATCCCGGCCGCCAGATAGCGCACAGAGGTTCCGGCAAGCCGTCAACGACGCTGACATAGGCCGTCGCAAGACAATCCGCATCCGCATTGGCAATTAGGAATTCGATGGTCTCGTCATCAATATTGGGCAAGTCGCAGGCAAGCACGAGCCAGCTCTTTTCAGGGTCCGAATCCATCGCGGAAAGAATGCCGGCGACCGGGCCAAGGTTATCGTACGCATCGACGATCTGGTCGAAGCCTGACCGAACAGGATCATCCGACTGGTCAGCTTGTGTCGACACAAACACGCAATCGACATGGCGATTCAGAAGTCGGACCGTGCGCTTCAGCTGAGTCTCGCCGTCCGTCTGCAGCGCAGCTTTATCGCTGCCCATGCGGCGACTCTTGCCACCAGCGAGAACGAGGCCATACAGCGCTTCAGGTACCGTCATAAACGTAATCCTCTTTACCGCCGCTTTTAGCCAAAAGGCGAGTCTCCCGCAACACGATGTCGTGACTCAGCGCCTTGCACATGTCGTAAATCGTCAACGCCGCGATAGTCGCCCCGGTCAGTGCCTCCATCTCCACCCCGGTCTTATGGTGCACCTTGCAGACACAGTCCACCACGGCACGGTTGTAATCATCGAGTTCGATCGTGATCTTGCAGTTCGATAGCCCCAGCGGGTGACAAAACGGGATCAACTCGTGCGTACGCTTCGCCCCCATGACCCCGGCAACGATCGCGGTTGCAAATACAGGTCCTTTGGCCGTTTCGATATCACCGCCGGAAAATCTGGCCGCAACGTCCTCAGGGAATTCAACGATCGCACGCGCATGCGCCTGCCGATCGGTCGCCGTCTTGTCGGAAACATCAACCATCGTCGGTTGATTGGCGTTATCGATATGTGACAGTTTCGTCATAGCTCAACCACCCATGCGGTACATTTCGACTTTGTTTACGAGCGGTACCTCGACGGACGCCGGCGCACGAGATTCACTGTAGCGGTCCTCACGCCCGGTCCATATCTCGGTTAACGCAGCCGCGATCGCCGCATCATCCTCACCTTCACGCAAAAACCCGCGCAGGTTCGTTCCATCGGTCGCAAACAGACAGGTGTACAACGTGCCATCAGCGGACAGCCTCGCGCGGCTACAGGTACCGCAGAAGGGTTCGGTGACCGATGATATAAATCCGACTTCGCCTTCGCCATCCAGATACTGGTATCGGCTCGCTACCTCTCCGGGATAATTTCGCCCCACTGCGCGGAGAGGCCACTTCGCCTGGATGCACTTTAGAATTTCTTTCGATGGCACTACCTGGTCCAGCGACCAACCGTTTCGACTACCCACATCCATGAACTCGATCAGGCGAACAATGTGTCCGGTGCCCCGGAAACGCTCGAGCACGTCGAGCACACCGTTATCGTTGACGCCGCGCTGAACAACGACGTTGATCTTGATTGGTGAGAGACCTGACCGTTCTGCCGCCTCGATCCCCGCAAAGACCTTACCGAGATCACCCCGACCACCACTCATCTGAGTAAAAACGGTTTCGTCGATACTATCGAGACTGATCGTGACCCTGTGCAGTCCTGCATCAGCCAACGATTGCGCCATAGGCGCCAGCAACACACCATTGGTTGTCAAAGCTAGATCATCCAAGCACGGCAAAGCCGCCAGGCGGGAGACGAGACTTACAGCATTCTTGTCGAGCAACGGCTCACCGCCCGTGATCCTGAGTTTCGTGACGCCCAGCCCAACCGCGATTGAGGCTACCCGAAATATCTCGTCATGGCTCAGCCGCTCACTGCGGGACAAAAAACGATAGTCCTCCGTGAATTCCGCTGCCGGCATACAGTACGGACAACGGAAATTACATCGGTCAAGTAAGGAAATCCGCAGATCCTGCATCGGCCGCCCGAACGCATCCCCAACGAACGTGGTATTTTCCGCCTCTGTTCCCGGTTTTTGCCATTTTCCGGTCATCCGGCAATTTTGCCCGATTATGGCCTGCTGCGTAAGCTCTGGAAGCGTCTCTTGCGAGTTATTGCGGGATTTTCGAGGTGTGGCCGCTATACTGAGCACCCCAAACCAAGGCCCGCCACGGAAGCCACCATGAACATCGATTTGACAGAAGGGGACATCACGTTCCAGAACGAAGTCCGGTCGTTCCTAACGACCGAGTACCCGGACGATATTCGTCGCAAACGCAACGAAAGCGTATCCCTGACGCGGGATGACATGATCCGCTGGCAAAAATTGCTCTATAAAAAAGGATGGTTTGCCGTGGACTGGCCAGTCGAATACGGCGGTACCGGCTGGTCGCCAGTGCAGAAATACCTGTTTGCTCGCGAATTGGCCGCCATCAATGCACCTTACATCGTGTCGTTCGGCGTCAAGATGGTAGCACCCATCATCTATACCTACGGCAACGAGGAACAGAAGCAGCGATTCCTCCCGGACATACTGTCCAGTGACGCTTGGTGGTGCCAAGGCTATTCGGAGCCGGGGTCCGGATCGGACCTAGCGTCATTGCGGACCAGTGCCGTCAGGGATGATGATCACTACGTCGTCAACGGCACGAAGACCTGGACGA
>CAZWEW010000209.1:0-3536 GCA_964633055.1 uncultured Woeseia sp.
GTTCTGGTATGTCGGGTTGTCCGGAGGCTTACACGGACTCCTTGTTGCGGGGGCAATCAAAGGCTATCGGACATTACCATCGGAGTCGGTAATCATCATTGCGATCGTCATTGGCAAGCTTGCATGGGAGCAGTTTTTCGGTCCGTTACCGGGTTCGGAGTCAGTCAGCAGCGGACCTGTCGTGGTCAATGCACATTTATTTGGCGCTGTAGGTGGCGTTCTGGCCGCCGTTGTCTTAGGGCGTAGTGTCCCGGCCGACCCCTCTATATAATTTCGATCCACGCAATTTTGGAGGTCAGCTTTGACTGTCGCATTCGTATTTCCCGGGCAGGGCTCGCAAGCTGTCGGTATGCAGCGAGCACTGGCGGAGTGTTATCCCGTCATTTCGGAGACTTACCGGGAAGCCAGTGAAACGCTTAGCTTCGACTTGTGGAAACTCGTCCGGAACGGACCCGCAGAAACGCTTGACGAGACGATATATACGCAACCGGCAATGCTGACGGCCGGTGTGGCCACTTGGCGAGCCTGGCTAGCCGAGGGGGGTGAACCTCCGGCCATGATGGCTGGGCACAGTCTTGGAGAGTACACGGCTCTCGTCGGATCTGGTGTGTTGGAATTCACCGAGGCCCTGTCAGTGGTCAATATCCGAGCCAAACTCATGCAGGATGCCGTTCCTGAAAACGAAGGCGCCATGGCTGCGGTTCTCGGTCTTGATGATGAGGCAATTCAACGGGTTTGCGATAGCGCCTCTGAGATTGGTGTTGCCGAGGCTGTTAATTTCAATTCGCCGGGGCAAGTTGTCGTTGCCGGGCACCGAAAGGCAATTGAGCGTCTCATCGCGCTGGCAAAGGATGCAGGAGCGAGGAGGGCTATCATGCTGGCCGTGAGTGTTCCCGCCCATTCGTCGCTCATGCTGGTGGCTGCAGAAAAACTCTCTGAAACGCTCGATGAAACGACATTTCTGTCGCCAAGAATTCCGGTCATATGCGCCGTTGATGGCATTGCTTATGGCAATGGGGATGACATACGGGAGCGCATCAAACGACAGGTGTTCAGCCCTGTTCGCTGGGTAGCTACGATCAAAGGGATTGTGAATCGGGGTGCTTCGGCTATTATCGAATGTGGCCCGGGGAAAGTGTTGACGGGACTGAACAGGCGAATCGAGCGAAACCTGCGCGTGGCATCTTTCGATTCACCTGATGCACTGCAAGAAGAATTGAACGGAGTCGCCGAATGAGTGTAACGAGGAGCAGCGTTTTGGAGGGTCAGGTCGCACTGGTTACCGGAGCCTCCCGCGGCATTGGCGCCGGGATTGCACGCACCCTGGCCGAGGCGGGCGCAACCGTCGTGGGGACAGCGACCAGCCAGCATGGTGCTGCCGCCATCTCCGATGCGTTGGGGAGCACGGGAAGAGGCATCGTGCTTGATGTATCAAGTGCTGATTCGGTGGACGAAGCACTCAAGGACATCCAAGGACGCGAAGGTTCCCCTACCATTGTCGTTAACAATGCCGGTATTACGCGTGACAACTTACTCTTGCGCATGAAACCGGAGGAATGGGACGAGGTCATATCGACAAACCTATCTGGGATATTTCGCATTAGTAAGGCCGTACTGCGCGGCATGATGAAAGCCAAAGGTGGGCGGATCATCAACATCGCATCCGTCATTGGCGTCATGGGCAATGCCGGACAGGCAAATTATGGTGCGGCCAAGGCCGGCATCATCGGTTTTTCAAAGTCCTTGGCTAGGGAAGTGGGGTCGCGAAATATCACTGTGAATGTCGTTGCGCCGGGCTTTATTGACACCGACATGACTGCGGCTCTGCCAGAAGAGCATCGTGCGACGATGTTGGCCCAGGTGCCACTCGGTCGTCTCGGCGAGACCAGTGATATTGCTGAGGCGGTGTTATTCCTAGCATCTCCTGCGAGTAGCTACATCACCGGAGAAACCCTTCATGTCAACGGGGGTCTGTTGATGGGTTAATTCCCCCCAATTTCGGCTAGATTGACTAAACATATTCACATACAATACCGGGCCACGCTCAAGTTGACCTAGAAATATCAATGGCTTACGAGCTCTTGGGCCAGAAAAAGGCGAGATTTGGGACGCTGCACAACAGGGGACACCGGGTTCCGGACAGTTTTTAATACGTCTCTTCTTAAGGAGAAGTGATAATTATGAGCAGTATCGAACAACAGGTTAAGGGCATCGTTGCGGAGCAACTTGGCGTGAAAGAAGAGGAAGTGACGAACGAAGCATCGTTCGTCGATGACTTGGGCGCTGATTCGCTCGATACCGTTGAACTGGTGATGGCACTTGAGGAGGAATTCGAAACTGAAATTCCTGACGAAGAGGCCGAGAAAATCACGTCTGTGCAGCAGGCGATCGATTTCGTCAATGCACGCCAAAGCGAGTCCTGACTCCCGCTAGCTCGGTAGCAAGTACTGCGCCGAGCATTCATTTTTATCTCCCAATAGTCTAGCCATTCATAGACGATTAATCCCTTGAGTACGCGACGCGTCGTAGTTACCGGCATGGGCATCATCTCGCCGGTCGGTAACGATATTGCCAGAGCCTGGATGAACATTCGTGAAGGTGTCTCTGGAATCGGGCCTGTCACGGAAAATGATTTCACCGAATTCGCCACCCGGATCGCCGGAGAGGTCCGGGATTTCGACGTCGAAGAATATATGTCAATGCGGGATGCCCGCCGCATGGACCGATTCATGCATTACGGCATAGCGGCTGCCATCGACGCTGTCAAAGATGCTGGCCTTGAAGTTACGGAAGAAAATGGTCACCGAATTGGTGTTTCCATGGGAGCTGGAATTGGCGGACTTGCAACGATAGAGGAAAACCACAACAAGCTCCTAGCGGGTGGCGCTCGAAAGGTCTCCCCGTTTTTCATTCCCGGAAGTATCATCAATATGACGTCGGGAAACATTAGCATCATGTGCGGCATGACCGGTCCGAACTTGTCAATTGTGACTGCTTGCGCATCGTCCACTCACAGCATCGGTGTTGCGGGCAGGAGTGTTATGCACGGCGACGCTGACGTCATGCTTGCGGGGGGGTCGGAGTATGCATCCACTCCGCTGTCCATAGGCGGTTTCTGTTCCGCGCGAGCCACGACAACGCGGAACGACGAACCTGAAAAGGCAAGCAGACCTTTCGACCGGGACCGTGACGGATTTGTACCGAGTAACGGCGGGGGTTGTCTTGTCCTCGAGGAGCTTGAACACGCGAAAGCCCGTGGCGCGCAGATTTACGCAGAGCTAATCGGTTTTGGCATGAGCGGCGATGCATACCACGTCACGTCGCCACCCGAAGACGGCGAGGGTGCACGAAAATGCATGGTTGCTGCCATGAATGATGCCGGCATCGATCCTTCCGACATCGATTATCTTAATGCGCACGGCACGTCGACACCGATTGGTGACAAAGGGGAAACTTGTGCCATCAAACGAGCGTTTGGCGATGCAGCATCAATATTGGCCATCAGTTCGACGAAGTCCTGTACCGGCCATCTGCTA
>CAZWEW010000210.1:0-3522 GCA_964633055.1 uncultured Woeseia sp.
AGGCGTTAGCCATAATTCACCTGGTGAAAATATGCTGCCAAAAGTCCTATCAACCCGGTAATTCGTAATCCGAGAACTGTTTCCGCAATTCGATCTTTTTGATCTTACCTGTCGCCGTATGTGGTATCTCGTCGACAAACACGACATCGTCGGGTATCCACCACTTCGCAATCTTGCCATCGAGCCAGTCCAGCATTTCATCGCGTGTCAGCTCCGCTTTCTCTACCTTGATGATGATGAGTAAGGGGCGCTCGGTCCACTTGGGATGAGGTACGCCAATCACGGCGGCCTCGGCGACAGCATCATGCCCCATCGCCGTGTTTTCCACATCGATGGAGCTGATCCATTCCCCGCCGGACTTGATGACGTCCTTGGTTCGATCCGTAATGGCCATGTATCCGTCGGGGTCGATCATAGCGACATCGCCCGTTTCGAACCATCCATCATCCGTGTGCGAGTCACTTTCCCCCTCAAGCTTGAAGTAGTCGCTGCAAACCCATGGGCCGCGAACCTGCAGTGCACCGCAGGCTTCCCCATCCCACGGCAACTCATTGCCACCGTCATCGACAATCCGCAATTCAACGCCGAAGATACCACGGCCCGCTTTCGCCCTGAGCTTGATCATCTCGTCCGGGTTGAAGTTCTCCGTGCCTGCTTTTGGTGTGCTGACAGTGCCAAGGGGGCTCATTTCAGTCATTCCCCAACCCTGTATGACGTCAACGTCGTGCTCATCCCGGAACTGGCGAATCATGAACTCCGGAACGGCAGCGCCACCTATGATCGTGCGATCCAGAGAGTTCAGTTTCTTGCCGGCGTCCTTCGCATACTGCAGCAAACCGAGCCATACAGTCGGGACGCCCAGTGACAAAGTGACGCCCTCGCTTTCCATTAAGTTGTAGAGCACTTCACCGTCGCCCATCTTCGGACCCGGAAAGACCAGTTTGCAACCCATCATCAACGCAGCGTAAGGGATACCCCAAGCATTGACATGAAATAGCGGCACGACTGGCAATACGCAATCCATGCTGGACAGGTTCATGGTGTCAGGCGACACGGCTGCATAAGCATGCAAAATCTGGGACCGGTGGTGATACAGGACACCTTTTGGATTCCCTGTCGTGCCAGATGTGTAACAGAGACCCATTGCAGAACGCTCATCGAAAACCGGCCAAACGTATGCATCGCTTTCGCTCCCGATGAAAGATTCGTAGGAAACGGCATTCGGCAGGCTTGTCTCCGGCATATGCCCATCGTCCGTCATTACGATATACCCTTCCACGCACTTCAGCTGGTCGGCGATCTGTTCAATGAGCGGGACGAGAAGCAGGTCCAGCATCACCCACTTATCTTCGGCATGATTGATGATATAGACGATTTGCTCGGGAAAGAGCCGTGGATTCACCGTGTGACAGACATACCCGGCACCACCGATTGCGTAATATGCCTCCAAGTGCCGATAGTCGTTCCAAGCCAGTGTCGCAACCCGATCACCGTGTTCAAGAGAGAGCTTGTCGAGCGCATTGGCAAGCTGACGTGAACGGCGAAAACAATCTGCATAGGTATACCTATGCAACGGGTTGTCCGCCGTGACTGAAACAATCTCCCTGTCGCCGAAATTGGTGTCCGCATGTTTCAATATCGATGAAATCAGGAGGTCGGACTCCATCATCAGTCCCAGCATCGCTGTTTCCTCTTCGTTTTTCGCGGGGCGAAACCGACACGCAATTTAACAGAACTTGAGCCGGGATCGACAATATTTTCCCTGCAAGCTCGAGATACAACAAGCCTGCTGTTCCTATCAGAGCTGGTCTTCGGGTTCGTTCGTCAGTTGGGTCTTCCAGATCACGCCAGATACTAGGCAATTAGGCCCACTACGGGTAATACGACCACGACGCCGATCCAAATCGCTTTCTTGCCGTTTCCTGCCAAACTCTGGACGATTTGCAGGACAGCGTAGATGTCGGCAACCAGTACGATATAGCCGAATAGCCCGTTGACTTCTATTGATCAACCCGAATCTTGTTCCTGCGCCAGCGGTTTCTATCGTAGCCGTTAACGTGACAGGCTTTCGGATGCGAGTCACCCAAGGTGAGCGTACGCCTGTCTACTCCTTGTGCCCCCGACTTTTGGGCAAGAACCTAGCTTCGTCACGTGCCGGATGAGTCCTCTTTCCGTAGGAGGATTACGGTTCGTTGAAGAAAAACATGCCGATCGTCTCGGCAACACAGGCTGGCTTCTTCTCGCCTTCGACTTCGATCCGAACCTCCGAAGTCAGGTGCAGTGCACCACCCCGCTTGCGTGCCTGAAGGACCGTCGCCCTCGCGCGGACACGGCTGCCGTCTGGCACCATCGTATAAAAACGCACCTTGTTGCAGCCGAAGTTAAGCGCCCGGGCCAGGTTTTCTACCTTGACGAAGTCGCTGGTAAGAGCTGGAACCAGCGCCAGAGTGAGGTAACCATGCGCGATGGTTCTTCCGTTGGGCAACTCCCTGACCGCGCGCTCCTTATCCACATGAATCCACTGAAAATCGTTCGTAGCTTCAGCGAATCGGTCGATCCGCTTCTGGTCGATCGTGATCCAGTCGGATATGCCGATTTCCTGACCTTCCAGGGAGCGAGCTTCCTCAATTGACCTGATGACGTGCAATCTGCGTTCCTCAATCCGTAAAATGCTGCAGTGCAGAAAACCACATATCGACGTAACAGGGCAAGCCCTGCAACCGGTTGACCTTTGCGATAAAGCGCCTAAAGTCAGGCCATGGACGACAGATTACTGTTTGCAGTCGTGCTCGCCGCAGGTCAAAGCAGTCGTTTCGCGTCGACGAAACAACTTTTACCGTTTGAAGGCAGCACACTTGTAGGACGTGCCACACGCACCGCTGAATCGATTTGCGGTCCCAGGAGCTTGCTGGTCGCCGGTAATGACTGGCGAAAGGTCACCTCCGCTTCTCGTCCCTTACAGGGATTTATCATCATCAATTCGCAATTCCGCGACGGATTGTCGTCATCAATCCGGGCAGGTGTTCAGGCGATCGCCGGTGTCGCAGACGCTGTCATGCTGTTGCTTGCGGATCAGCCTCTCGTGACACGGGATCATTTGCGGACACTGCAGGCAGCCTGGGAGCAGTCACCGAGCTCAATTGTCACCAGCACCTGGTCGGACACGAGTGGTCCTCCGGTGATTTTCCCGCGGCAGTTCTTTGGCGATTTGTGCACACTGGATGGCGACCGTGGCGCCAAGTCAGTGATCGAGAAACACTCTGACCAAACAATCGGCATCAAATTCGACAATGCGAGCGTCGATATCGATCGTCCGCAAGACCTAGCGAAACTTCACCTATAACGAGAGAAGGCGTAATGGCGGTCCGTAAAGACTCGCCGAATGTCATGTCCATTGCGTTTTGGGGTGCACCCCGTCTTCTTCGGCTGGCTCACGGGTCATCCGGAGGCGACAGTCTCAGGGTGGACATGCCCAAGATCTGTGCATCGTTCACAGTTGACCCAGCCGGAATCGCCACTCAC
>CAZWEW010000211.1:0-3459 GCA_964633055.1 uncultured Woeseia sp.
ACAAAAACTAAAAGCCCGAGTAGAGGCCTATGCTGGAACCGGGGAATAACGACGAGCTACCACCAATTCCAGGCAAGCGATATTTCACAATCGGTGAAGTGAGTGAACTCTGTGCGGTGAAACCACACGTATTGCGATACTGGGAGCAGGAATTTCCGCAGCTGAAGCCGGTAAAACGGCGTGGCAATCGCCGCTATTATCAACGCCAGGACGTTTTGATCATTAGGCAGATTCGGAGTCTTTTGTATGACGACGGTTTCACGATTGGCGGGGCGCGACAGCGCCTGACTGGTGAACAAGCGAAAGTGGATGTCAGTCAGAGTCAGCAAATCGTCAAGCAACTCAGGGTTGAGCTTGAGCAGGTTCTGAAGATTCTCAGGCGCTAGCGTAAACAGACACTTTTACAGATCGAGGGCGGCAAGTATGATTGCCGCCCTCGTTTCGTTTCGGGTTTTGGCGGGGCGTAGCGCAGCCTGGTAGCGCACCACAATGGGGTTGTGGGGGTCGGAGGTTCAAATCCTCTCGCCCCGACCAAATTCGGAACGAAAAAAGGCTTTCCTTATAAGGAGATGAGAAGGTCGTTATTCGGTTCGAATTTGTGGTCGCTCATGGACCTAATTCCCGATTGAGGAAGATTGTCTAGCTCTACTTCGATTTCCTGTTTTACGCCGGCCGTTTCTTCGGATTCGTCGTCAGGGATGAGTTCCTGCTCTCCGCCGTCGAAACTAGTCAACAATATGTGTCAGCACAAGTATTATCAGGTATCTCACGCTGATCTGCCGGATTGAGGAAAGCGACAGTTTTACTGAAAAACAATGGTTCAAAGGATATTCACACATCGTGTTGAATGATGTCGAGACCGTAATGCCAGTTATTGACGACGTACGTGCGCTGTCAGGCCGCATTCAGAAATGGATCCTGAAGACCCCGGTGGTTCGCTGCAGAAATCTTGAGAGCACACTCGGAACGACTGCTAGGCTCTTTGGGAAACTTGAATTTCTCCAGCAAACGGGCACGTTCAAACCGCGCGGTGCATTGGCAAATGTGCTGAGTGCACCAGCAGGGCAGCTGAAAGCTGGTGTTACAGCTGTGAGTGCGGGGAATCACGCGATCGCAACGGCATATGCAGCACAATGCATTGGCGTTAGTGCGAAAGTCGTCATGCTATCTACCGCCAATCCGGCACGGATTGAGTTGTGCGAACGATATGGTGCCGAACTGGTTCTGGTGGATGACGTTAGTGAAGCATTCGCTAGAGTCGAGCAGATTCGAGACAAGGAAGGTCGGTGTTACATCCACCCGTTCGAGGGGACGAACGTGACGTTGGGTACTGCAACCATTGGTCTTGAAATCTGCGACCAAGTTCCTTCATTTGATACAGTCATTGTTCCGATCGGAGGTGGCGGGCTCTGTTCCGGGATTTCTTTTGCGGTCAAAATGCTAAATCCTGGTTGCAAAGTGATCGGCGTCGAGCCCTTCGGCGGGGACGCCATGCATCGGAGTTTTGTAAGGGGAGAACCACAAAAACTTGACGTGTTGGATACGATTGCGGACAGCCTCGGTGCGCCATTTACGCTGCCGTATTCATTCACTATGTGCCGTAAATACGTCGACGAAATAGTACGGGTCCATGATTCGGAAATCAGCGAAGCGATGTCCATGCTATATAACGATATGAAAATTGCGGTTGAACCGGCATGCGCGATAAGCACGGCAGCGTTGAGTGGTCCGCTCCGTAATTGCTTTGAAGGCAAGACGGTTGTGCTTGTTTTCTGCGGTAGCAATATAGATTGGGCTACGTTCAATCGGCAGGCGGCGCCACTTTGATGCTGATAGACCGCCTGAAGAAGATTGTCGGAGAGGGCGGCTGGATAACCGATGAGCAGACGTTGGAGCCCCACCTGACGGAGTGGCGCGATACCTGGCGAGGCAGGACTCTCATCATGGTGTCCCCGGATACGACAGAAAAGGTCGCGAAGATCGTCCGGGCCTGTGCTGAGGTGGGCACTGCGGTTGTTCCGCAGGGCGGCAATACGGGCCTCTGTGGCGGCGCTATACCGGATAGGTCAGGGAAGCAGGTGCTCCTGTCATTAAGCCGAATGAACAGAATTCGGTCGCTCGACCCAAACGGGCATTCGTTGGTCGCTGAAGCAGGTTGTACGCTTGGATCGGTTCAGCATGCGGCGGAAGACGCGGGTCGATTTTTTCCACTGAGTCTTGCTGCCGAAGACAGTTGCCAGATTGGCGGAAATCTGTCGACCAATGCCGGTGGCATCAACGTACTGCGCTACGGCACAGCCAGGGATCAGGCACTGGGGCTTGAGGTCGTACTTGCCAACGGTGGGATCTGGAATGGGCTGAGAACGCTGAGAAAGGACACTGCAGGATACGATCTCAAGCAAGTATTTATTGGTTCCGAAGGCACCTTGGGTATCATCACGGCAGCGACTTTGCGCCTGCATCCTGCGATTCGAAATCCGAAAACGGTGTTGGTGGCGCTGAATGGGGTGGGTCAGGCCACAGGTCTCCTGGCGATGCTTCGCCACCGATTGTCCGATCGTATACAGGCTTTCGAGCTGATTCCGGATCGGGCCATTCGCTATGTTTCTCGACATTTTCCGGAGCAATCGGTTCCAGCTCCGGACCATCCGTGGTTCGTCTTGCTGGAATCAGTCGGTGACGAGGGGGACGAGACGGAGAGCAGCATAATGGCGGCGATTGACTCTGAGGTGGCAGCTGACGCGATTGTGGCGAAGAATCGTTCGGAGGCTGAGGCACTATGGCTGATGCGACATACAATCTCTGAATCACAAAAGCGCGAAGGTGCCAGCCTGAAGCACGATGTATCAGTACCGGTTGCGGATATTGCGGCCTTTATCGACCAGGCATCGTCTGCCGTTCTTGCATGTCTGCCGGGTACCCGTGTCGTTCCCTTTGGGCATGCGGGCGATGGGAATATTCATTTTAATCTCAGTCAGCCCAGAGAGATGGATGCAGAGGACTTTCTCTCTCGGCGGGAGCAGCTTGCCTTTGTCGTATACGATGTCGTGGAACGTTTCAAGGGCAGTATCAGTGCCGAGCATGGCGTCGGGCAGGCGAAGCGGAACGACCTCAAACGTTACAAAAGTGAAGTGGAAATCAGTCTCATGCGAACCTTGAAGCAGGCTTTCGATCCGAACAATCTGCTGAACCCCGGCAAGGTAATATTATGACCAGTGCACATTCGAGACGATACTGGCGTTGACTGCGTTTGTATTCGCTTTTTTGATTTAGTGAAAGAATCCGTTCCGTTAGTGTTAACCGACATTGTTCATTAACGCCCGGATGGCATATGTCTGGAAGTTAGCCATACGCGAGCTAACGTGAGGTTGTCCGAAGCGCAAGATTACGTTGTCCCGCTTTGCTGGCCATCAACTTCGGTCCCTGCCAGCCTCGGACCTGGGAATCATTTCCTTAGGC
>CAZWEW010000212.1:0-1303 GCA_964633055.1 uncultured Woeseia sp.
CCGTCGAGTCGCTGGCTGGTGACGATGATGCCAAGTACACCCCTGAAGATGTTAACGGTGCTTTGGCTAAACTCGAGAAAAACATTGTTCGCAGCCGTGTCATCGCTGGCGAGCCACGAATCGACGGCCGTGACACGAAGACGGTTCGAGCGATCGACGTCAAAGTAGGCATCTTGCCTCGCGCGCACGGTTCCGCTGTATTCACCCGCGGCGAGACGCAGGCTGTTGTCGCCACGACGCTTGGCACTGGACGTGACGCGCAGATCATCGACGCGATCGAAGGAGAGCGGAAAGAACCGTTCATGTTGCACTACAACTTTCCGCCGTACTGTGTCGGAGAGACCGGTTTCATCGGTTCACCGAAGCGTCGAGAGATTGGCCACGGCAAACTGGCTAGGCGCGGTGTTCAGGCGACACTGCCAAACATGGAAGAGTTTCCATACGTGGTCAGGGTCGTGTCGGAAATCACCGAGTCCAATGGATCGAGCTCGATGGCTTCAGTTTGCGGCACCAGTCTCGCCCTGATGGATGCTGGTGTGCCGACTAAGGCACCGGTGGCCGGCGTGGCTATGGGTCTTGTCAAAGAAGGTGATGAGTTCGCGGTCCTGACCGATATCCTCGGTGACGAAGATCATCTAGGTGACATGGATTTTAAAGTTGCCGGATCGACCGAAGGCATTACGGCACTTCAGATGGATATTAAGATTCAGGGGATTACGCAGGAAATCATGAATGCCGCGCTGGACCAGGCCCGCGATGCGAGACTGCATATCCTTGGTGAGATGAGCAAAGTGATCGATGCGCCGCGTGCAGAGATGTCCGAGTGGGCGCCGACGATCCTGACCTTCAAGATTGATCCTGAGAAGATCCGGGACGTCATCGGCAAGGGCGGCTCGGTAATCCGCGCCATGACCGAAGAAACTGGTGCGACAATCGACATTGATCAGGACGGCACGGTCAAGGTCGCATCTGTCGATGGTGCATCCGGTCGCGAAGCTAAACGTCGCATCGACCTGATCACGGCAGACGTCGAAGTGGGTCAGATCTACGAGGGTAAGGTTGCTCGACTGATGGACTTTGGTGCTTTCGTCACGATTCTTCCCGGCAAGGATGGCCTCGTCCATATCTCGCAGATCTCGAACGAACGGGTCGAAAAGGTCAGCGATAAGTTGTCCGAAGGTGACATCGTCAATGTCAAGGTGCTCGAGGTTGATCGTCAGGGTCGTGTCAGGTTATCGATGAAGGAAGTCGAAGCCGACTGAATTACGGCGCCCGGGAGTTCTCACGAAAACGGGAAGGCCGT
>CAZWEW010000212.1:1313-3441 GCA_964633055.1 uncultured Woeseia sp.
CAACATTACCGGAAGACGGCCGTCATGTTAGGTGACTGCGGCTGCCGTATTGCTTGAAGGAAAGTAGTCGCAGCAGCACGTCAAACCAGTGTGTAATCAATGAAAGGCATACGTCGTTCGGTTTGACCACTGTCACTAGCCAAGCAGTTTTCGGTATACCCGGGAGAAATAGTGCATTTCCTTGGGCTTCGCCATGCTGACGCGCATCCAGTCTGACAATGGTGGGAAGGGTCGCCCGACCATGCAGTTTTCCGCGCGAAACATCTTGTTTACCTCGCGGATATCGTGACCGGTGTAGACGAACGTGAAGTTGGCATGCGACTTGATGTAACGGTGACCTAGTTCGTCGAACATGCCTTCGACGACATCCAGTGACTCACGGTTTTTGCGGATCGTGAAATCCTGAAATTCTCGGTCCTGGTAGCTTGCAATGGCAGCGTTGACACCGATGACGTTGATCGCGCCGGTTTTCGCAGCGTTGATTCTCGCCGTCAAGTCTGGATGTGCAAAGCCGAAACCGACACGGAGTCCAGCCAGGGCGTGAATCTTGGATGCCGTTCTGGAAACGACAATGTTGTCGTGGCCATCACGGATGAGGTCCAGCATTGATGCATAATCAGAATTTTCCACGAATTCAAAGTACGCCTCATCGATGAATACCATTCGGTCCTTCGACACTTCGAGGACGAAGTTACGCAGTTCATCTTTTTCGATGATGGAGGGAATAGGGTTGTTCGGGTTCACGAGGTACACGCATTTCGTGTCACTGCGGATGGCCTTGTACATACCATCGAGGTCGGTTGCCAGCGTGTTCGGATTGACGGGCACACGGATGATCTCCGAACCTGCCCGTTCTGCGTAGCGGATCAGGTCATGGTAGGTGGGATCGGCGCATACCACCGAACCTTCTTCCATCGCAACCAGCAGTCCAGCGGTCCGAAGAATCTCGCCTGATCCGGTGCCGATTGAGAGGTGGTCGACTGGGATATCGTTTATCTGGCCGACTAGGGCAGCAAGCCTTCGTCGGTTACCTCCATAAAGACTCGAATCCTTGATCGAATCAACGATAGCCCGCAGCGCAACTCGTGACGGGCCCCATGGATTTTCGTTCGTACCCATGCGGATCATGTAATCCGGTTTTGTGAATTCTTCGCTAATTGCATTACGAATTAAATTCGTGCCCGGAATCATGCAGGCACCAAATAGAGCGCCGCTGCTTAGCAGAACCTGTCTTCTGGAAACCGCTGCCATATCATTTCCCCTTAATACTTGACTTGAGTCGGTGATGTTTTGCTGTCGGATTGGTTGCTTCGACTTGCTGTCTGAGCGCGGAAACGGGGCACCCTAAGACGAATCGATCGACGTTGCAACCGGGAAAAGTCAGTAATGAAAGTGCAAAAACTTGCTGCATTAAATCATTTCATTTCGATTTCCAGCCGACTGCATTCTTGAACCACCCGGCTGGTTTGTCCACCGTGTGTTACAGGTCCTCGCCAGATTGCGTCACCAAGCCGAAATGACTGCATCCTCTCTGTACCATCCACATTGATTTCCAGCCAAGCGCAAGGACTTAAGTGGATGACGAGAGTTTCCGGGTGTGCATGGAGTTGAGCTGTTTCGCCGTTTCTTTCAGTGACTTTCAGGACTCTAACCTGGTGGTTATCTAGGACTTCTTCGTAAATGTGTGGCGCCACCCGGACAGGATCCAGCGCGGCGAACTGGGCAACGGCGGCGCCGTACCCAATGAGCCCGCCAATACTGAGGAGAATTGTATGGTGCTTGAAGGTAATCATCGTTTAGTCCTGTTGAACGTCACAGGGACGGCAGTGCAAGTCCATGCGTTCCGGTGTCTTTGAGGCTTGCATGGAGAAAGCCAATGATCCGTTCGGGGAGGTAGTAACGCGGACGCCATGGTGTGCCGCCAGCAATGAACCCAATATGGCCGCCATGGGTAGTGATCTCGAGTTGAACATAATCCGAAAGCTCCGACGGCACGGGAATTGCTGCCGGCGTCATGAAAGGGTCATCGAGTGAATTCACAATCAGGGTAGGAATCCCGATATCACCGAGATAGCCGATTGCACTACAGCGATCGTAGTATTCGTCCTTGCCTGAAAATCCGTGGAGG
>CAZWEW010000213.1:0-3439 GCA_964633055.1 uncultured Woeseia sp.
GTAAGTGAAATGAAACTGGTCTTTCGGTGTGCCGGATGACGTAGTTGAGAAGGTTTTCAGTTCATCAAAGTAGTCCAGAGGATCATTGAAATTATCCGGGTCCTGGTCAGTGATCTCGTCGTACCAGAGGTAGGTATTGTTGCTCCACGATCTTAAGAAATTGTTCTCATCAAGAATGCTGCCCTGTACGTCCGGATAGGAACTATTCGTTGCGGGGTTGGTCCCTGCACGGGGGATATTGCATTGGTCCACGAAGGAAGCGGCTGGCTGAAAAACGCCCTGCTGCCAGCCTGTCGGCGGCGGTGGAGGGGGCGGGGGTGGCGGCGGGGATGGCGCTGCTGGGGTTCCACCACCACTCCCGCCCCCGCAAGCGGCAAGTGCGAATACAGCGGATACCAGGCAGAGTAAACGGCTTGTTCGGTTTGGCACGATTTGTCCTTTGCGTACGCGCTGTCAAGCTAACTCAGAATCATACCGGGATTTTCCCAGTATCAATACTGGAGCCATTGGGTTCTCGGATGGGAGTCATTTCTTGCACGGTGATCCGTGGAAATGCTTCGACTCGATGTGTTGATGTGCGTAGCCTACGCAATGCCTACTTGGCCTAATCGGCTGAGTGGCGATTCGCGCAAGCTAATCCATCAGAT
The DNA here is from genome assembly GCA_964633055.1 of uncultured Woeseia sp. Lineage (GTDB taxonomy): Bacteria > Pseudomonadota > Gammaproteobacteria > Steroidobacterales > Woeseiaceae > SZUA-117. The sequence goes on from CAZWEW010000213.1 coordinate 648, forward strand.
GCAGGCGATGAAAGAACACGATTCTGACGAAAATACGACCCGGGATGGTTTGTTGTCGGCGCTTATCGCGTACGTTCTTTGGGGGCTCCTGCCGATTTACTTTGTTTTCGTGCGAGATATTGGGTCATTCGAGGTGCTTGTCCATCGCATCATCTGGGCAGTATTTTTCGGTGCCATCATCATTCAACTACGCAGGCAATGGCCGGAAGTCCTGAGTGCCTTAAGGCATCGGAAAACGTTAGCTTATCTGACTGTGTCTGCTGTATTGATTGCCGGTAACTGGTTCGTCTACATCATCGCCGTGCAACGCGAACAGATATTCCAGGCCAGTCTTGGCTATTACATCAATCCGCTTCTGTTTGCGACCGTCGGCGTGATTGCTCTGGGTGAGCGGTTGCGCGCACTGCAATTGGTGGCTGTTGTTTTGGCGGCGGTCGGTGTTGCTGTGCTGACCTTCAGCGGGGGCCAGTTCCCGGCTATTGCATTGTTTCTCGGAGCAAGCTTTACCCTATATGGATACATCAGGAAAAAGGTTGTCGTCGGCGGAATGCCCGGATTGTTCGTGGAGACAATCGTCCTATTTCCGTTATCCGCGCTATATCTCGGATGGCTTGTATTAGAGGGTACGGCAGCATTCAGTATTGCTGCACCGGCCATGTCGGCGTTGTTGATCGTCGCAGGACCGATTACCGTCATTCCGTTGCTGTTTTTCGCATTGGCAGCTAGACGGCTGAACCTGACAACCGTTGGCATGATGCAGTTCATAGCGCCCACGTTACAGTTTCTTGTCGGTTACTATTACGGGGAGGCGCTGACGACTGCACATGTCATCTGCTTCTCCTGCATATGGGCGGCCGTGTTCGTGTTCAGCTGGGATGCGTGGCGTTCGAGAGGTCACGCCCAGGGTGCAACGGTTCTGCGCTCATGAACATCGTTTTGGACTAGACAAAAGGCGCATCAATTGCTCAATAAACGCTATGATGGGCCGGGATCGAAGACAGGTCCTCTTTCGCACGGAATAAACACACCAGTTGGAACAGAATTGCATGACTCGCAAGCTTAATCGCGCGTTCCTGATTGCAGGTATTTTTATCGTCGCAGCTGTTGGCGCGGGTGTCCTTAACACCCTGAAACCGCCACCGCAGATCAGGGATTTATCCAATGTCGCGCCGCTGGTGAGTTCGATGGTGCTTGAGTATCACGATGCCAGCTTCCGCCTGGCCAGTCAGGGCACGGTGCGACCGCTTACCGAGACCGTCCTGAGTGCTGAAATCTCCGGTACGATTGTCAGCATCTCTCCGAAGTTCATTGCTGGCGGCGTGTTCCGAGCAGGAGAGGAACTATTGCGCATCGACCCGACCAATTACGAGGCTGCCGTCGACCGTGCAGAAGCTGCACTGACTCAGCGGCAAATTGAATTCGACGGTGCGGAAAAACTGAGAAGCCAAGGGTATCGGGCAGAATCGGAATATGCATCGGCTGCCGCTGCACTGGCCGCTGCGCAAGCAGAGCTGGTCAACGTCAGGCGCAACCTCGAACGGACACGAATTCGACTGCCTTACGATGGCATGGTCCGCGCGAAGGAAGCAGACCTGGGCCAATACTTGAATCCGGGGACGAGGCTGGGCGTCACCTTTGCAACCGACTACGCGGAAGTTCGCTTGCCGCTGACGGATAATGATCTTGAATTTGTAGACCTGCCGGGGGCGCAAGATGTCAGCGCGACGGGCAGTGCCGAAGGCCCCGTGGTAGCACTGTCCGCCGTTCGGAAAGGCCGAATGCAAACCTGGGCTGCTCGAATCGTCAGGACTGAGGGTGTGGTTGATGAGAAGAGCAGGGTGACCTACGCGGTTGCCAGGATCGAAGATCCATATCGGATGGTGTCCGATTCACCGGCAGGGGAAGCCCTGCCGATGGGTACGTTTGTGGCTGCGGACATCGAGGGGATCCGCGTGCAGAATACTGTCCGTGTCCCGAGGTCGGCATTGCGTGCGAATAACCAGCTTATGGTGATCGACGAGAAGAATAAACTTGAGATGCGGAGGGTCGAAATTCTCCGCGCGGACGCGAAGTGGGCCTACATCGACCATGGTGTTGTAGCGGGTGAACGCATCTGCCTGACTACCATCGAGTCTCCGCTGAGTGGCATGGTGGTGAGGATTGACGGCGAGTCTGGTGCCGACGACGCCACGACTCAGCTGGCAGGCGCCGAAAGCAACTGATCGAGCGAATAATCGAGGAATCATGCATCCGAAGGGCGTAACCGAGCAGAAGGGCATCATCGCCTGGTTCGCATCGAATCATGTTGCCGCCAACCTGTTGATGTTCCTGATAATCGCGTTCGGGATCGTTTCGTCGTTCACCATTAGGAAACAGACCACGCCTGATTTCCAGATCAACCAGATCTTGGTACGGGTGCCGTATCTGGGTGCGGCGCCGCAGGAGGTGGAGGAGGGTGTCGTCGTCAAGATCGAGGAGGCGATCCAGGACATCCCCGGGATTGTCGAAATCAACTCCACGGCGCGCGAGGGGATGGGGACTGTGCGTGCCGAGACCGAGGTTGGCGCGGATATTAACCAGATTCTCACAGAAGTTAAAACGCGGGTTGATGCGATATCGACATTCCCCGGCCTGACCGAGAAACCCATTATTTACAAGCAGGAGTTTCAGTTACATGTCGTCTTCCTGACGGTGACTGGGAACCTGGATGAATACGCCCGCAAGGCCATCTCCAATGAGATTCGCGAGGACCTTTTGCGAATCCCCGAGGTGAATGCCGTCGAGATCATGGG
>CAZWEW010000214.1:0-3331 GCA_964633055.1 uncultured Woeseia sp.
GCAATAAGGCTAGTTGAAAACGTCAAAAATGTGGCTGAACTTGACGATAAACTCTCTGCCCTTGGGTCGCGCACCGATACCGTGCTCATCGATCTCGTTGTACACCAGAAAAAAGCCGGTATTCGCGGATCGGAGCCATGAAAAGCGGACATTTGTCGAATAGGTATCGCTCCGCTCGTTGTATTGCAATAGTGCCTGTAGCAAGACACTCGGCGTAAACGAATAGGACAGCCTGAGACGAGTGAGTGCCACTGAAAAGTCACCATTTTGGTAGGGCAGTTCGAACCTGTTATAGATGTACGAGAGTTCGGAACTGAAGGTGTCACTGATTCGATAGCGAATGGTTGGCGAAGCCCGGAAACTGTCACCGCCCCAGGCACCGCCAAGATACGCTCGCATATTAAGACTGAGTGGCGCAGCCTGGTTGGTTCGGACAACCAGTGCCCATTCACCGTGATCGTAGATACCTGTGGGAATGGTCACACCGGGCACGATCTCGAACGGGTCCTCGACTCTTTCGTACTTCAGGTTAACACCTGTATGCCACTCGGCACCATTACGGAACTCCCAGTGATTGTCGATGTGCCAATCAGCGGACTCTTTGAATCCGGAGGAATTCCGGTACTCCGTGTAACGAACATGCGGTCGCACTTCCAACAGACCCCACAGGTCATCCGGACGGTGTTTGTACATCAGGAAAATCTCATCTTTCGTGTAATCGGAGCGCTTGAGGAAACCTACCTCGGGATTGAACGCAGCACCGATTTCCGTGTGTTCGAGCCGGTTGGCCCAGGCCTCGGACTCGTAACCAGCCTTAAGCGAAAAGGCACTATCGTCGCCATCTAAACCCGGTGTCTCGGTCTGCGCAAACCAAGCCTGCAGCAGCAGGTTCTCACCGATTCCCCAACGACCATCAATGGCGTAGGTCTGGTTTTCATCCTGGTCTTTAGGTGTCAGGTAAGACCCGTCTCCCTGGCGATCAACCACCAGCAAACCAATTCCCGACCGATTCGGTAAGTCCTGATTGATTCGCACCACGGAGAACGTGTTCCCCGGTGCGATGCCACCGACAGCGTCGGATGACATTCGCAACAAACCGACATTGGTCGAGGAACCAACCTTGCCCGATAATCGAAGTCCTCCCTCGATCGGGATCTGCGCGCCGGAATCACTGATGCCGATGCGGCGACTGAAGAACAATTCCACTTCATCAGGGTTACCCACTGAAAATTGACCCGCATTTTCGAGGAAGAATGGACGTTTCTCCGGGAAAAAAAGACTAAACCTGTCAAGGTTGATCTGCTGATCATCTGCCTCGACCTGGGCGAAATCCGTGTTGTAGGTCGCATCCAGTGTCAGGCTGGGTGTAATCGAATACTTGAGGTCTATCCCTACCTCCGAGCCATTTTCCCGCTCCGATAAATTGCCACCCTCTCGTGTATTGCCAAGCAGGTAAGGTGTTACCTGCAAGTTGCGTTGCTTCGGTACACGAATACCCACGATCGAACCGGCTTCGGATACCCGGCCCAGCTTGTGTTGCCGATCCAGTGGAGCCCAATATGCCACTTCGTAATTGCGACGAATGTTACGCTGGAAATTGAATCCCCAGGTCTGCTCATCGCCACTGCCATAACGGAGCGTCTTAAGCGGAATCTCGAACTCCGCGCTCCAGCCAAAATCACCAACCCGTGTGCGTACCGTCCAGGACCCATCCCAATTCTGGTTAAAACCACCAGCGCTGTTACGACCGGATGCTTCTTTCACAACCTGGCCATCAAACTCTATACCGGCCGGGTTTGTTCCGAATACGAACCCATTTTGCCGATCGAGCAAACCGTCGACAATGAACGCAAAAGCGTCAGTGTCGTCCAGCGATGAATCACGACGGCTGTCAGTAACCAGGATTTCCTGTGGACGATCGTCATAGGCAACGACAGCCAGATGCATCGCCGTCGCGGTAAAACCGACGAAAACTTCGGTCTTCTGTGACGCTCGCTCACCAGCATTCGGGCGAACCTGCCAGAAACCGGTAATGGGTTCAGCACCCTCCCAAGCAGGATCTCCAATAACATCGCCATCCAGCCTGGGCGGAGTTTCCAGTGTGATTGCGCGTGCGACCGGCCGTGCTGCCGCCGACAAGGTCTCCTGTGCCTGTGACACATTAATTAACGCAACAAATAATGCTCCGTAGATAACCCTCGTCGGCAAACGGCGCCAGTGAAGCATGGATGCCAAAAATATCTCCCAAACCATTGCTTTTGCTAAGAAAAGTCTACTATCCCTGTAATGTGGCAAGCAAATTTACCCGCCACCGGACCGGAATCAATAAGGGGTGTTCGCAATCCTGACGATTATTGACAATCGTCAGAGATCAAGGAGCCCACTGTAGCCAAACAGACCGGCAGAGCCGCCCGTGTGAATGAACACGATATTCTGGGCGTCACCAAACTCGCCTTTTTGTACAAGGTCGATCATGCCGGCGAGGCCCTTGCCGCTGTACACCGGATCGAACAAAAGACCCTCGGTTCGAGCCAGCAACTTGACGGCCTCGTTCATGCCTTCCGTTGGCACACCATAGCCGGAGCCAACGTAGTCACAATTTGCGACGATGTCCTCCCGCGTCACGCAGCCGGGGGCGCCGATGAATTCAGCAACCTCCTGCGCCAGCACCCAGACTTTCTCTTCCTGCTCATCTTTGGGTGCATTGACACCGATACCAAGCAACGCGATGTTGGCGTTCATGGCCTTCAGGCCTACGGCTAACCCGGCCTGCGTGCCGGCGCTGCCGGTCGCATGCACAATGTAGTCGATCGGAATGCCCTCCCGGTTCGCCTGGGCCACGCATTCGAATGCACAATCGACATAGCCAAGTGCACCAATGGGATTGGATCCGCCACCGGGCACGATGTACGGCGTTTTGCCATCTGCCCGCAGTTCGTCGGCGAGTACTTCCATCGCCGCATTCATGTCAGTGCCTTTCTCCACCTCGCGAATGTTGGCGCCGTATACACGATCGAGCAGCACGTTGCCAGAAGTCTTGTAGGCTTCGTCGGCATCTGTGACACGCTTCTCGAAGATCAGCTCACAAGTCATGCCAACCTTGCAGGCTGCCGCTGCTGTCTGCCGCGCATGATTAGACTGAACGGCGCCCTGCGTAATGATCACATCCGCCTTTTGTTCAATTGCATCGGCAACAAGAAACTCGAGTTTACGGGTCTTGTTACCACCAGTGCCAAGCCCCGTGCAGTCGTCCCGTTTCACATAGATGTTGGGACCACCAAGGTGAGCTGTCAGGCGAGGCAGGTGCTCGAGCGGTGTCGGCAGGTGAGCC
>CAZWEW010000215.1:0-3313 GCA_964633055.1 uncultured Woeseia sp.
ACTGGATCGCAATGACCTTGTGATCCTGACTCCAGATGTACTTGGTAATGAACGTATCCGGATCGTGGTGTTCTATATCGTGGTCACGTTCAGCAATTGAAACGTATGCCATCAGTTATTCCTCGACTCGAATCTATAGCGTGTTGATATACGCAATAACATCGTTGATTTGTTCATCCGTCTGCATCTGACGACCCATGAAGCCCATCTGCATACCGTAGAAATCCTGTGGGTGGCCACCACGAATGCCCGAACGGAAATTCTTTAGCTGGCTCGCAAGATACCAGTCAGTCATGCCAGCCATGCGCGGTGCATTGATAGCTCGAATGCCCTGAGCGTCGTCGCCGTGGCAGTAGCCACAGACAGCATAGAGCTTCTCACCTCTTGCGACGTTGCCGTCGATCGCCGCATGCGCAGGATTGTCAGGGAATGTCTGGATAAAAGCGATCACGTTTTCGAGTGCCGCTTCGTTGGCTAACGTCGCGGCCATTGGCGCCATCTGGCGCCCGTAGATATCGTCTTCGTGTGCACCGCGGAGACCTGCCTTGTAGTTTGCGATCTGGCGTCGGATATACCACGGCTCCTGACCCGCAAGCTTCGGCGCGTTGAGTGCCTGCAAACCTTCGCCCTGTTGTCCGTGGCAGGCAGCGCATACCGCATACTGAGCAGCGCCGGCCTGGGCATTACCGGCAACCGTGTTGGTCGTTTCGGAATACGTCGGATTACTCGCTACCCAGGCATCGTAGTCGGCTTGGCTCTCGATAACGACAGCGCCCCGCATTGTGTGGTGGGCAATACCACAAAGTTCCTCGCAAAGTACTTCGTAATACCCTGTCTCTGTCGGGGTAAACCAGAGATACGTCTCCATACCTGGAACCAGGTCCATCTTGACGCGGAACTGCGGCACCGTGAAGTTATGCAGCACGTCCTTGGAACGCAGGTTGACCTTGACCGGCACGTTGACTGGCAGGTGAAGCTCAGGGCTCATGATCAGCACATCGTCGTGTCCGAGCGGATCTTCTGAATCCATGCCGAACGGATTGTCTCCGGTAATATGTTCGACCTTCGTATCGCCAAACTTGCCGTCTCCGCCCGGCAGACGATAGCTCCAGTGCCACTGCTGGCCGACGGCTTCGATCTCCATCGCGTCATCAGGTACGTTGACGAATTCACCCCAAACGAACAACCCGGGCGCCAGCATCGCTGCCACGCCAACCGTGGTCAGGATTGTGAGCCACCACTCGAGTTTCTTGTTCTCGGGATCATAAGTCGCACGGCCGCCCTCCTTCGCCCTGTATTTGAGGACGGAATAAGCCATGAACAGGTTGACGGCGACGAAGACGATGCCGCATACGATAAAGGTAATGTTGATGGTCAGGTCGATCTGGCTCCAGTTAGATGCCAGGTCCGTGAACCACCACCCTACCGCTGGTGTGATGAAGTGAAATACCAGTGTTCCGATCACCAGCAATATGAGCATTATTGCCATAGGTTTTCCTATTGCATCCTTAAAGTTGGCCCGCACTTTTAGAAAAAAGTGCGGACCTATCCCTCATTTTGCATCAGGCCTCGTGTACCGTCCGACCACCCAGGAACGTGCGCACGATGGGGATGTCGACGATCCCGTCCGGATCGACATCGTGCGGATCATCACCAAGAATAACGATGTCTGCGAGTTTGCCAGCCTGCAATGATCCCTTGATGTTTTCCTCGAATGAAGCGTAGGCGCCATGGACGGTGCAGATTCGCAATGCCTCCGTGACCGAAATTCGCTGGCTCGGCCCCCAGACTCGCCCACGCACGTCCTTTCTCGTGACCATACTCTGCAACGCCATCATCGGCTCGTAGGGACCGGGCGTGTAGTCCGATGCCGGTGCCACCGGGATACCGTAGTCGAGGAAACTACGATGGGCGAACATGCTTTCCATCTTCTCCTCGCCATAATCAACCCACTTATTACCATGGTAATGGGCATACGTATAGAAAGGTGTCGGTACCACACCTGCATCCTTGATTCGAGTCAATAACTCGGGGTTGATGAGAGAGCAATGTTCGATCCGGTGACGAGGATTGAGCCCAGAGTGATTTCGCAATGACCGCTCGTACGCGTTCAGCACCATCGCAATCGTCAGGTCACCGTTGGCGTGAATGCCGACACGAAACCCGTGCGCGACAGCATCGTCAACGGCGTCATAGATCTCCTCCTGCGACATCGTCAGAATGCCATGATCGTCCGTGCCTTCAAAAGGCGTGCTCATGTACATCGTGCGTTCCGATGCCGAACCATCAGCGCTAAATTTGACCGCGGCAATGCGAATCATGTCATCGCCAAAACCGGAACGAATACCGGCTGTTTTCAAACCCTCGTAGACCGCGTTGTTTCCACCAGGCATAAACGATATGCGGAAATACAACTCGCCGGCATCTCGGGCGTCCTGGTATGCCACGAGGTCATCGTAAGCACCGTAGGCATCGGTCGTCGACGTCAAACCGGACGCCGACATGTTTTTCGACGCAATAGTCGCCGCCTGCTGGCGCACCGCACGATCGATCACCGGCCAAGTACCGACCTCAAAGAACACTTCACGAGCATGTTCCGCCACCTTGCCGGTCAGTTCCCCGTTTTCACGGAAGAACCGCCCCCCCGCGGGATCCGGCGTATCGTTAGTGACGCCCGCCATTTCGAAGGCCATCGAATTGACGACGCCCGTATGGCCGCCACGATGACCAACGTAGACAGGATGGTCCGGAACGGCATGGTCAATGTCATTGACGTCGAGTGGGCGTTCGTCCTCGAACTTGGTGTCGTCGTACATAACGCCGCGAACCCAGTGACCCGGTGGTGTCCGCGATGCCTGGGACGCCAGTGCATCTTGAACGTCGGATATTCGTGGTAGATTGACATTGGCGCCGACCGCTTCCTCCGCAAAAAGTGGATGGCTGTGCGAATCGATGAACCCGGGCGTCACGGTCATGCCCGTCGCATCAATACGTTCGGTACCGGTGCTGGCGAGGCTCAACATATCCTCGCTCGTACCAACGGCAAGGATGCGATCTCCAAGGACCGCGACAGCTTCGACGACCGGGTTGTGTGGATCCATCGTCAGCACGCGGCCGCCGTCAATGATCAGACTCGCACTACCGGTCGATGGGCGATCCTGAGCTGCCGCACTGCTGGCCGCGCCGACGCCGAGCGGCAGTGCCGCGGAACTGCCGAGGAACCGTCGTCTCGAAATCTTACTCATATTTTCCCCCTCCAATTGCCCTCGTTATCGTGAGCGCAGACGAGCAACCCCTTCAACTTTACACGACC
>CAZWEW010000216.1:0-3281 GCA_964633055.1 uncultured Woeseia sp.
AATGTCGAAGCGCTCGGAGAGCCAGCCAGCGCAACCGATGTGGTCGGGGTGAAGATGAGTCACGATTATGCGCGAGGGCGCATTGCCGCCGAGAACTGATCCGATCGTCCGATCCCAGGTTTGGTGACACTCATCAACATTAACGCCAGTATCGACAATCGACCAGGCGTCGCCGTCTTTGAGCAACCAGAGGTTGATATGTGACAGCGAGAACGGCAGGAACATGCGGAGCCAGTGCACGCCGGGTGCGACCGTCATCGTGTCGCCCGTTTCGGGTCGCCCGTCGAATTCGTAACGTATCGGGCTTTCCTTCGGATTCACGCTCATCGCAGAATCATCTCACGGACGATTCGCGAATGCTTGATGGATTAATACGAATCAGGCATTGCGGACGTTTTCCCACTCCCCGGAAGTTGCGACCATCGTCAGCACGTCGTAGCTGGCAACGATCTCGTCGTTCTGGTTCGTGACCTCTGTGTCCCAGCGTACCTCACCGTAGCCGCTTCCCTCGCGCAGGGTCTTTTGTTTGCAGGTCAGGCGAACCTCGAGTGTGTCGCCAATGTTGACCGGTTGCGCGAATCGCAGGTCGTCGACGCCGTAGTTTGCGAGTACAGGACCGAAGTCCGGGTCGACAAACAGGCCGGCAGCAAATGAGACGATCAGGTAACCGTGCGCGACTCGTCCGTCGAAGAACGGGTTCTTGCGCGCGGCTTCCTCATCCGTGTGGGCGTAGAATGTATCGCCTGTGAATTCGGCGAAGTGATTGATGTCATCGAGTGAAATCTCCCGTGATTCGGTATGGACTGTGTCGCCAATGGCAAGTTCGTCGAACGTACGCCGGAATGGGTGCACACCCGGGTTGTTCTCGACACCGCCGCGCACCCAGCGGTTGCCGATCGCGGCAAGAATTTCGGGCGAACCCTGGATGGCTGTTCTTTGCATGTAATGCAGTGCGCCGCGAATACCGCCCAATTCCTCGCCGCCACCGGCGCGTCCAGGGCCGCCGTGAACGAGATGCGGCAGGGGGGAACCGTGCCCGGTTGACTCCGCAGCGCAGTGTCGATTGATAACAACCATGCGACCGTGCCAAGCCGCCGTACCAAGTACGAGTTCGCGTGCGACCGCGTTGTCATTCGTAACGATCGATCCGACGAGACTGCCTCCACCGAGTCGTGCGAGTTCCACCGCCTCATCGAGTGTGTTGTATGGGAGCACGGTACTGACTGGCCCGAACGCCTCCACCGAATGGACTTGCGATGACGAAAGTGGCTTGTCGCAGTGCAGCAGCGTCGGCATGAAGAAAGCGCCCTTGCTTGCGTCCGCATCCGTAACATCGAAGTCTGTCTTATTCCCGAATACGATCTCGGCTTCGGTGGCAAGATCAGCGATTCGCGAGCGCACTTCCTCTCGCTGTCCATGGCTGGCCAGCGCACCCATGTCTGTACTTTCACTGCCGGGGTGACCGACACGGATTTCTGCGAGCGCCGTCGACAAGGCGCGCACGATGTCGGCGGACGATCCGGCCGGCGCAATGATGCGCCGGATTGCCGTACATTTCTGGCCAGCCTTGCTGGTCATCTCGCGCACGACTTCCTTGACGAACAACTCGAATTCCGGTGTGCCGGGTGTTGCATCCGGACCGAGGATTGAGGCGTTCAGAGAATCTGTTTCTGCTGTAAAACGTACAGACTCGGATACTGCGCGTGGATGCTGCTGAAGTGTCTCGGCAGTGTCTTTGGAACCGGTAAAGGCCACCAGGTCCTGACACGTCAGGTGATCGAACAGATCGCCAATGTCACCGCAGATCAGCTGGAGCGCACCTTTAGGCAGAATGCCCGACTCGATGATGGCGTGGACCATCCGTTCGGTTAAGTAGGCCGTGCTAGAGGCGGGTTTGACAATCGCGGGGACGCCGGCGAGCAGGCAGGGGGCCAGTTTCTCGAGCATGCCCCAGCAAGGGAAGTTGTAGGCATTGATATGAACAGCGACCCCGTGGCGGGGTGTGCAGATGTGCTGGCCGACGAAAGTACCCTCGCGCGACAGTATCTCCGGCGGTCCGTCGAGGTACACTGTATCGTTCGGCATCTCTCGACGACCCTTGCCCGAGTAGACGAAAAGTGTGGAGATACCTCCGTCAATGTCGATCCAGCTGTCGCTCCGTGTCGCACCGGTTTCCGTTGACAATTTGTACAATTGTTCCTTCTGCTCCATCAGGTATTTCGCCAGGTCCTTGAGCATGAAGGCGCGATCATGAAACGTGTATCGCCTCAGGTTGGTACCCCCGATCCGCCGTGCGAATTCAAGCATGGCGCCGAAGTCGATGCCGTCACTGGTAATCGTGGCGATCATTCTGCCGTCAACGGCACTCGTGAGCGCACGTCCATCGCCGTCGCCGGCGATCCATTGGTTTTCTGCAAAATTCTGGAGTTTCATCCGCGGCCTCCTGGTCGCAGGTTCTGTCGAATTAGAAAGATAAGATACACAATTGACATCAAATTGAAAAAATACGTGTCGCGATGTACGGTCGACTATCTGTCGACGGACCAGTAGGTATGCCTTGACCATGACGCAGTGCAGCGCAATCGATATCCTCGTGGATGAATTCCGATCTCGTCCCACGATTCGGGCGGGATCCCTCATTATTACCGTTTTTGGAGATGCGATCGCACCGCGCGGTGGGACAGTATGGATTGGCAGCTTGATCCGTGCCCTGTCGGATTTCGATATCAGCGAACGATTGGTTCGAACCTCCGTCTTCCGTCTAGTCCGGGACGACTGGCTGATCGCCTCACAGGTGGGCCGGCGCAGCTACTACAGCCTGTCGGAAGAGGGGGGGCACCAGTTCGAACAGGCGACTAGCAGAATCTACGACGATCCCCGACAGTTCTGGGACGGTGACTGGTGCCTAGTATTGCTTGCAGGGCTCGAGGCGGAGCAAAAGGATCCAGTACGCAAGGCTCTGTCGTGGCTTGGCTTCGGCGCAATCTCTTCAAATGTTCTGGCACACCCGACGCCCAACATTGGTGAGTTGGAGTCAACTCTCAAACGTATCGATGGCGACCGGCAGCTGGTCGTCATGCGCGGGGCGACGTTCGGCCGACATCAGGACGAGGCAATGCGGGCGCTCGTGCATCGAAGCTGGAATCTGGCAGAACTGGATCGGCGCTACGAGAGTTTCATTGAACAGTTTCGACCAGTATACAACCAGGCCAAGAAGTCCGGCATGATTGGCGCACGTGAGGCTTTCCAGGTGCGGCTGCTGCTGATCCAGGAGTACAGGA
>CAZWEW010000217.1:0-3236 GCA_964633055.1 uncultured Woeseia sp.
GACTGACGCGTTATACAGGCGTGGTGCGGTACCAGAGAGGAGGCTAGGACGAATGGGAAGTAATTGAGGGGCAACCAACCACAAGTAGAGCAGCCCGACAGACCCAGCGATGACTGCTGGAAGGGTGAAATCGAACATTTGAAGACGTGGTAGTCCAATTTCTTCAGAGACCGATACGATCAGCAGATTTGTCGATGTGCCGATTGTCGTGCTCATTCCGCCGATAATGGTCGCGAAACCAATTGGCATAAGGATTTTTGATGGGGCTGTATCAGTCCTGTGCGCGACACCAACAAGAATGGGAAGCATCATGACCACGATAGGTGTGTTGTTTGCAAATGCGCTGATGAACGCGGCGCTTGCCAATGTCGCGAGAAGGGCCAATGCCTGATTTTTCAACCAGATTCGGGTAAGCATTTTACCGACGATGTGAAGAGCGCCGCTGATCTCAACGCCCTTGGCGAGAATGAGAAGCAGGCAGATTACTATGAGCGCCTCGTTGCCGAAGCCTCGCAGGAAAGTTGCTCCTGACACCGACGCCTGTCCATGCAAGGGGAAGATTTCAAAAAAGCTGACAAGTGAAATCAGGACGGCGACACAGGAGTATTCAAGCGGAATTCTGTCCCGGGAAAACAGGATTAGTGCGCCGATCGTCAGGAGAACTGATGCCAGCGCATGGGGTTCGAATGCCATGGTCGAAACTCTCCTTGACGGTTGTTTGCCCTACCGAAGAATTATATCTCAGAGTGTGGCGAGGCTAACCCTTTTCGAAAGGCAGCAGTTTTAGGGAAATCTGGCCGTGGCATGGGTATGACTTGTGTCCTCTTCTGGAAGTGGTTGATGTTTTGGAAATTTGTGGATAAGGACGGAAGAAGAGTCTTCGCGGAGCTCCATCGCGTACAAGCTTTAGCGGTTGTAATTCGCCCCGAATGTTCAAAGAGCAAAGCACGTTTGGTGTTGGCTCATCTTAAGTCAGCAGTTCAATTTATCATGGAGAACCAGACGACAAAGACCCCTCGAGGAGGGGTCTTTAGTTGTTTGGCTCCCCGACCCGGACTCGAACCAGGGACCAATTGATTAACAGTCAACCGCTCTACCAACTGAGCTATCGGGGAATCATTTGTCCGACGATTTTCTCGCCGGCCGGAATTCTCGGTTACTCCTTTTAGCAAGTCAAGGACATGAACCGTTCAATATTTGATCAACTGCCGAGAAAATTAGACCAGAGCCTTACGAATCCTTCCAATGGCATTCCTGAGTTCTTCCAGAGAGCAGGCGAACGAAATTCGGACGTAACCCGGTGCCCCAAACGGGGTACCCGGAACCATGACTACATCGCTTGATTCCAGTACCAGCTTGACTAGGTCGGCGTCCGTTTCCATGCCTTTGGCCTTCATCGCGCCGATGACTCGCGGGAACGCATAGAAGGCACCTTCTCCCTCACGACATTCGAAACCCGGGATTTCGTTGAGTGCACCAACCACGTAATCGCTCCGTTCCTTGTAGGCTTTTAACATGGGTAGCATGCAGGCTTGGTCGGCGTCTAGCGCGGCTGCCGCTGCGACTTGGGAAATACTGCACGGATTAGAGGTAATCTGGCTCTGGATCGTTTTCATTGCATTGATGATCTCTGGCGGCCCACCTGCGTAGCCGATCCGCCAGCCTGTCATCGCATAGCACTTGGAGACTCCATTAATAGTTACCACCTTGTCGTACAGTTCGGGGCATGCGGTGCCAATGCTGCAGAATGGCTCATCGGCCCAGTGAATGTGCTCGTAAATATCGTCGGCAAGTACCACTATCTCCGGGTGTTGCTGCAGGACCTCCCCAAGTGCTGAGAGTTCATCTCGCGTGTAGCAACTTCCTGTGGGATTCGATGGGCTGTTTAGAAACAGAATTCGTGTCCTGTTGGTAATCGCTTCACCAAGTTTCGCTGGTGTGACCTTGAATCCGTCCTCGATGCCGGTGTCGATGATTACGGGCGTTCCCTCGGCCAGTCGCACCATGTCGGGATAAGAGACCCAGTAGGGAGCGGGGATGATTGCCTCATCACCGGGTCCCAGTATGCCCATGCAGGCGTTAAACAGCGTGTGTTTGGCTCCTGCCGATACGAGGATTTGTTCCGGTGCATAGGTGAGCTGGTTGTCGCGGAGAAACTTCCTCTGGATTGCTCCTTTCAACTCGCTGGTTCCGTCAATCGGGGTGTACTTCGTCTCCCCATTCCGGATTGCGGCAATCGCAGCTTCTTTAATGTGCTCCGGTGTATCGAAATCCGGCTCACCGGCACCAAGACTGATGACGGGCCGTCCGGCCTCTCGAAGTTCCGCAGCCAGACCCAAAACGGCACTGGTTGCAGAGGGCATGACACGGTTCATCCTTTCTGAAACTGATACACTCACTGGTTGCCTCCCGAAAACCAATGCGCATGTTACGTCAAACGATCGACCTGCCCAAGAAGACCTTGTCCGATGACAGAGACCAGCTAACGCTTGTTTCGAAATTCAGCCCTGCCGGGGATCAGGAGCAGGCGATCGCGGGTCTCGTCGACGGCCTGTCCAATGGACTCGCGAGGCAGACCTTGCTTGGCGTAACCGGTTCCGGAAAGACATTCACAGTGGCCAGCGTGATTGAGGCTACACAACGACCGGCCCTTATTCTGGCGCCTAACAAAACGCTTGCGGCACAGCTTTACGGTGAAATGCGTGCGTTCTTCCCCAAAAACGCGGTCGAGTATTTCGTTTCGTACTACGATTACTACCAGCCAGAGGCGTACGTGCCCAGCTCGGATACCTACATTGAAAAAGACGCATCGATCAACCAACATATCGAGCAGATGCGCCTGTCGGCTACCAAAGCGTTAATCGAGCGACCGGATGTCATCATTGTTGCAACGGTGTCGGCAATCTATGGACTGGGTGATCCGGAAAGTTACTTCAACATGGTGTTACACCTGTCGCGTGGCGAAAGGGTGGACCAACGAACGATTCTGCGGCGACTTGCGGAAATGCAATACAAGCGCAATGAACTTGAATTTGCGCAGGGCCATTATCGTGTTCGAGGTGATGTCATCGACATCTTCCCGGCGGATTCCGAACGGGATGCAGTCAGGATCGAACTCTTCGATGACGAGATCGAGTCGCTGTCCTTTTTCGATCCGTTGACGGGGGAGATCATGTGCCGCGTGCCGAGGCTCACCGTGTTTCCGAAAACTCACTATGTGACGCCGCGAGAGAAAC
>CAZWEW010000218.1:0-3232 GCA_964633055.1 uncultured Woeseia sp.
GCCCGCGGGCACTTGGTCACCAAGTTTACTCGTCATTAAGAAGTTCCTCCGTACTCGTTGTCAGCGACGTGGACGACGAGGCCGTCCCATTCATCGTTCATCTCTAACTGGCAGGTCAGCCGGCTGTTATCGCGACGATCATAAGCGGCGTCCAGCATGCTGTCCTCCATATCATCCATCTCCGGCATTTTGGAGAGCCACTCACCATCGATATAGCTGTGACAGGTTGCACATGCGCAGGCACCGCCACACTCCGCAACAATTCCATTTATGTTGTTATTAATAGCTGTCTCCATGACCGTGTAACCGTTCTCTCCGTCGATTTCGTGGCGCTCCCCGTCGGGCGTAATGAATGTAATTCTTGGCATTTCCTATCCTGTATCTGTAATCAGGCCCGAATTGTAAGCGCCCCTATTTCTAAGGGTCACCGCGCCCGAAACTGAATGAAAAGACTGTATCTATCAAAAAAGCCGAACATTTGTCCGGCTTTTCTGGTCCATCAATGGCCTTGGAGAAAATTCTATATACGTTCGGTAGCCCTGCGACGCTGAGCCAGCTGCTGAAGCTGGCGACGTGCTGCATTTTCGGCTAATCGAATCTGCCGATTGCGTTCGAGATCGCTCTCGATAACGCTGATCCACTGTCGTGAGATCCTCGACGAACGCTGGCTTTTGCCAGCTTCGCGGAAAGCAGTGATGCTATCCTGATATTCTTTCAGGTTATAGAGGCACATGCCCAGCGAAATCTGCGCATTATCCGGACTCCTGATACCGCCCTTCCTAACGCCCTCCCTGATAGCTGCGACACACTCGCTGTACTGACTTAGATTGAGGTGGGCATTACCGAGCCGAAGATTTAGCTCACCTTCCGAACTGAGCCGTGCTGCTTCCTGCAATGCGGGAATGGAAGCCTCGTCTTCCGCAGCCAGAGTCAGGGCCTGAGATAGAAGTCGATAGTTTTTTGCTTCCTTGGCAATGACGCCTGCGTTCATATACTCCTGCATGACTTTCGACGCATTGTACGGCACCTCGTGTTGCATATAGAGCTGCGCCATCGTGACATATTCAGATTCTTTTTCGAACATGCCTTGCGTGTAAGCGGCATCATACGCAGCAATCAGGTTCTGTTCCTCGCCCAGTTCTGTATACGCGCCAGCCAGCGAAAACCAGTAGCGCTTTTTCGGCCAATTGACCAGCAGTATCTTCTGGAGATCTCGGACCTTGGCGTAATCTTCCTGTTGGAAATAGGCGAAGTTCAGGAGCACATACCAATCCTCCTTGACATCGAGCTCCCGGCGCTGCGCCTCAGAAATCGCAGTTTCAATTGGTTCGATCATGTCCGGATACCGATTAACCTGGTAAAGGTTCTGGGCCAACAGGATATAATTATCAGGTGAGGGATTGGTTTCGAGTGTGAAAAATTGATCCAGATAGCGGAGCGCCTGGTTGTATTTCTCCTGCATCATCGAAAACTGGGCCATCGTGTAGATCGTATTTTTCTTGATTTGCGGCTCAATGCTCGGAATATCGATCATTTCCTGATAGGCCGCCATCGCCGCATCGATGTCATCAAGGTTGTAGTGGACGAACCCGATGTAGTTGAGTACATTTTGCAACTCGTATTCGGAGATGCCCTTTCTCGTTTTAAGGGCCTCCAAGAGCCTTAGGCCTTCGTTATAATTTTCGGCGTCTATTTCTTCCTGCGCTTTCTGGATGCGGTCGTAGACTTCCTTACTAACCGCCTGCGCTTGCTTCGTTTTCTGTTTATCGCGCTCTTCTCGCTCGTCGTCCTGAGCTAATACGCTGCCAGTCGCAAATAGTCCGCAAATTACGACGAGCCATATCCGGTGAAGTACTCGGTTGCTTTTACTCATATCTCTATGGTCCCTGGTCGAAAAGTCTCGCAATTAGCGCCAACCAATTCCTAGTCTTCAATTCTGAAAGTAATTCGGGTCTTAACATCCGGCACATCAACCGGGACCCCGTCAACAACTCTCGGCTTGTACTTAAACTTCAGTACGGCTCGGATGGCCGCACGCTCAAACAGCCCGCTTGTAGAGAACAACACTACTGGGTCCCTGACCGTCCCTGTCGTTGTCACGGTGAAGCCCATGTCGACGTATCCCTCAATACCACGTGAGAGTGCCCTAGCAGGGTAAACGGGTGCGACACGGACGATCGGGAGATAATCTCCTTCGGCGACATTCATACCCCCTGGCCCCCCAAGGTCTAGATTAGCGGACATTTCCGGCGGAGGAATGTTAATAGTCGGTGCATTGGGGTCCACGGCATCCATATCCTGAGGTGGTATCTCGGGAGGCGTCTCCGGGGGTTTCGGCGGCTTCTCGGGGGTAAATTCTTCGGTATTCAGAGTTTCATTACGCTTGACACGAACGAAGTCGAGCTGGTGCTTGGTCCGCTCTTTGGTAACAGCATCTTCCGCGTGCTCAATCAGCAAGTGCATCACGAATATCAAAGACAACGTAATCACCGAGCCGACGACGATAGAAAAGATGTAACGACCTATCATGATGTTCGCTCCTTGGCGTTTTTTTGCACCTGGTTAGCTGAATGTCGAGTTACAGGCTTTGACACCTGACACTCCTCTCCGGTTCCTAATTGTTGGCTGCAGCCAGCGATACGTTGTAAACGCCGGCGGCCCGAGCCGCATCCATTACGGTCACCAGCGTCTCATTGGTCGACTTCTTGTCAGCCTGGATAACGACGGAACCCTTCGGATTTTCCGCATGCATTCTCTCGATATTCGGACGAACAGCGCGAGGATCGACGAGACGACGATCGATCCAGATTTCGTCATTCGCGCTGATGGCAATCAGAATATTCGCATCAGCAACCGATTCCGCAGTCGGCGCGTCCGGGCGATTGACGTCAATGCCGGCTTCCTTGATGAAAGATGCAGTAACGATAAAGAAAATAAGCATGATGAATACCACATCAAGCATTGGCGTGAGGTTGATCTCACTCTCTTCCTCATCAGCACCCAATCCTGCTTGTCCTCTACGCATAACTAATACCCTTAGTGGTCCATCGTGAGCGAGTCTTCGAGAAGTTCGACCTCACGTGCCGCACGGCGGCTGATTAAAGTAACCAAGAGCACTCCCGAGAGCGCCCCCACCATTCCCGCCATTGTCGGCACAGTGGCCTGAGATACACCCGCAGCCATTCCACGGACATTTCCTGAGCCCGAGACGGCCATGACCTCAAAAACTTTG
>CAZWEW010000219.1:0-1802 GCA_964633055.1 uncultured Woeseia sp.
ATGAGCGACGCCGCCTGAGATCTCACGAATAAGAACGCCATGTCGATTGGCGAACGAGAAGGGCAGCGCGCGGCCGGTTGGCTGATCGTCAGTGACCGGCAATTTATCAGCCGGGTCTTCTTCGATCTCCAGAACGATTTCGGAGGAGCTTTCCACAAAAGTGAGCTTACCGGTTTTCGGGCACGTCGTCCGGTAAACCCTGCGGTGCAAGCGGTGGCAACGATGGACGAGACTGATCCGGCATCAAACGGATACGGTTACCTTCCAGCGCTTCACTGATCTGGTTGTATTTGGTGTTGGTCTCAAACCGTGTCTGAGCGGTCGTTCGCAGTATTTTTGGCCGGATGAACACCATCAGGTTTGTCTTGACGATATCTGACTTCTGCGTTCGGAACAGTGCGCCCAGTATCGGAATGCTCCCCAGTATTGGCACTCTCTGCTCGGATTCCCGGAGCGTGTCTTCCAGCAAACCGCCCAGCACAAGGATTTCTCCGTCGTCGACAATCACTGTCGTTTCGATGATTCGTTCATTCGTGATCAGGTCAACGGCGCCGGCAGCCGACGAGGCGATGTTCGAAATTTCCTGCGATATCTTGAGCAATAACGAATCGCCGCCCTCGTTGATCTGTGGCGTGATCGACAGTTTGACACCGACCTGCTCACGCTGAATCGTCTGAAACGGGTTGACGGCGCCGACAGTGCCGCCAGTATTTGAAAATGATCCAGTGACAAAAGGCACTTCCTGCCCGACGTTCAGGGTGGCCTCTTCATTATCAGTTGTCACCAACGTTGGTGTCGAAATGATATTCGTGTCCGCGTCTCCTTGTAATGCATTCAGGATCGCCGCGAAACTGGTGCCGTTGTTGGACAGTCGGCCGACACCGACAGTACCGCCTTCTCCAATCAGGCTGGTTGGATTCGTCACACCATTTTCGCCGGTGCCAAGCGCCCCGCCGAGTTGAACGATACCCGGTCCGCTCGCCGGGAAATTGGTCAGCGCAACGGGATTGTTGCTGTTGCCGTCATTCATCCCCCAGGTGACGCCGAGTTCGGAGGTCTTGTCCGCAATGACCTCGACAATGATAGCCTCGACGAGGACCTGCGCTCGCTTGATATCGAGTTTGTCGACGATGCTCATCAGCGATCGCATCATTTTTGGCGGTGCATTGACGATGAGGGCATTGGTTTGTGTGTCCGCCCAGACACTAACGTTCTGGGTGGAGTTTGAAGACGGTGTGCCGGCGGTCCCTGCCTGTTGTGCGAAGTGCTGTTGCAGTTTGGACGATAACTCGTCGGCATCGGCGTACTGGAGGTATCTAACCTGGGAGTCCCCGCCATCTTCGAGCGGTGTGTCGAGATGTGCGATCAATGCACGCATCCTGAGCCGTTCCGTTTTGTCGCCCCCGACGAGAACGCTATTGGTGCGGGCGTCCGAGATAAGAGAAATCGTGACAGGTGCGCCGTCCGTTCGTGGCGTCTGTATCAGCGCGGTCAGCACACGCACGATTTCGGCGGCCGATGCATGCTCGAGACGCACGATTTCGATCTCGTCGTCATTCGACTGGTCTATGCGACGAATGATACGCAGCATCCGGTCCACGTTCGACGCTCTGTCTGACACGATCAGCATGTTCGAGCCCGGGTGGGCTGCCAGGTGTCCGTACTGGGGAATCAGTGGTCGCAGTATTGGCACGAGCTGGGCGGCACCGACGTTCTGCACCTGGACGACCTGCGTGACGATATCGTCCGCAGCCGTTCCATCTGTGCTGAGCATGCCTGAGTACTGTCTGGCCATCGCATCC
>CAZWEW010000219.1:1812-3212 GCA_964633055.1 uncultured Woeseia sp.
GACGACGTTGTTCGTAGTCATGGCAACGTATCCGTTGACCTGAAGGATAGACAGGAATGCTTCATAAAAAGCATCCGGCGACATCGGTGTCGAAGAAAGCATCGTGACCCTAGCGGTGACTCGCGGATCGACGATGAAGTTTCTGCCTGTGACCTCTCCTACTGCCTCGATAATCTGCCGAATATCGGCATCCCGGTAGTTTGGCGTAATCGTCGTTTCCTGTGCCTTCGCCCATGGCATTGCGACGATCAGCAGGATAGCCGCGAAAGTTAGGCAACGGATTTGGCTTAACCGATGATTTCGCACGGAATGAAGATCCTTCATGGGCTGTTGTCGAGTTCGAGTTGACTGGTACGGAGTATCAGTATTTCCGGCTGACCATTTCGCTCGACGGTGACGGATACCTGTTCCTTATCACCAAGACCTTGAAAAATTTGTGTCGCCTGTTGCGGGTTAGCCAGTGTCGCCCCGTCGACATCCTTGATCAGGTCGCCCGGCCGTAGACCAAGCGCCGCAAACTGTTTTCGGTCCCGCCCAGGATATACACGGTATCCTTGCATCTGGCCGGATACATAGTACGGCGTTGGTCGGATGACGTCCGCGAGTCGCGTCGCATTCTGCGTAATGACGTTTTGAATACGCTGTGTCCGGTTCGTAGAAGCTGAACGACTCACCGTGGTCGAGTTCCGTCGAATGGGCGCCGCTCCCTGCGGCAGTTCCTTAGGTAATTTGAGTACCTCGAGAATGCCGCGATGATGCAAAACTACGCGATCAGTGTACACGGCGTGTAATATTGCGACCGGGGTGACCGGGTCGTTAATGATGTAGATTTTCTCTTCATTGCCAGCGTCGGCAATGATTGCAACTGATGTTGCCGAGTCTTCAGATACCAGCGTTCCCTTGAGCGAAAGATTTAGCCGGGTTTCTGCGAGATGCTGGATATCGCTGATATCCTCCTGCTGCAGCGGCGCGATAATTTCTTCCGGATTAGCCTCACCGAACAAATGTGTGCCGGCGATTTGTTGCACGTCGACCGATTCAGCCGACGTCGCAGCGGTTCGAGACATCTGACTTGGTGGAGCAATAATCTGGTTACCAGCATCAGATCCGGGTATCAGCATCCAAATGATTCGGGCCAGCTGCCAGGCGATGCCGATGACCAATAGTAGTGCCACCGAACGAGGCAGGGTCCGGTTGATGACAGACAGAGCTCTCTCGGTATCCAGCCGGCTGAAATCAGACCACTTAGCCTCGATTCTCATCTCCAGTAGACCCTCGCGCATGTTGCCCTCCCGGATCCAGGTGATCCTAGGATATACGCATTATAAACGCTGTGAACGAATAATAAGGTCTCGGTGCTACCCACAACAAGTGAAAAAAGAAAAACCTATATCTGGCAA
>CAZWEW010000220.1:0-3167 GCA_964633055.1 uncultured Woeseia sp.
GTGTGATAAAGCTCCGACAGCTGCTCACACTCCAGGACATCGGACGTATCGCCGATCGTCCAGCGACCGTCGCCGAATAACAGCAGGCAACGATCGGCAAATCTGGCGGCAAGGTTGACGTCATGCAGGCTGGCGAGAATGATCCTGTCGTTGTCCGCTAGCTGGCGAAAGATTTTCAGTACATCGAGCTGGTGCTGCGGATCCAGGTGATTGGTCGGTTCATCGAGCAGGTAAACGTCGGGGGCCTGCGTCAATACTTGCGCGACTGCCAGTCGGCGGCGCTCGCCACCTGACAGTGTTAGTACATCGCGTCTTGCAAGGTCGTCGAGACCGACCTTCCGCAGGGACTTTTGTGCAATGTCGAAATCTTCCGGTGACTCCCATTGCAGCCGTCCGATGTGCGGATGCCTTCCGATCATCACCGTGTCGAAGACGGTGGCCGGAAAGAAATCCTCCGTATATTGGGGTAGTAATGCCAGTCGCAGCGCAGCTTGCTGACGTGGCATTTTGTCGAGCGGATTGCCATTTAGCGTGACGGAGCCTCCGGCGGAAGTTCGGACGCCCGCGAGTGTATGCAAGGCGAGCGATTTTCCGACGCCATTTGGCCCAAGAATCGCAATGAACTCTCCGGCAGCGACATCGAGCCTCAGTGAATCGATGAGCGTACGGTCGGGTACCTTGATCGTCAGGTCTCGACAATACAATCCAGTCCGGGTGGGTGTATCCATCCGTTCAGATTAACAGACGGGCAGCGCGAAACTGAAAACGGTTAGTTCACCAGGCGAACTTCCTAGGCCATGAGCCCACCGGTCATGACATAACACAAATTCTTGGGGATGACGGCGTCGTACTCGGTTAGTGGTATTCGTCCTCCCATAATCTCAAGTAGCTGCTGGGCGGCATGTAAGATTTCGACCGGGTTCCGCGTAGCCGACCTTACGACGGTTTTCGGTAATAAAAAGCCCCGTATTTTACGGCGAGGCTAATGTCTCTCAGGCGGCGTATCAACGGTCAGTTCGCGTTGTGGAATTTCCGTTGGGGGAGGTGGCATCGCTAGAGATCTCGCCATTGCCCGAAAGTGGACTGGCCTCGAGACGTGATCTTCAAAATCGCGGCTCCGGATTCGACCATCGGCTGTATACAGCAACCTGAAGCGGTCTCGCCAGGCGACTGGCGAGGCGATGAATTTCTCTCCCTCGATCATCGTGCGCACGAGTACCGGATTCGAAAGAATTGCCATTTCCAGCGTGGTCTCGTCATTTCCGTGCCGCAGATATGTCAACAGGCTGCCGTCCGGACGCCAGGTCAATGACGATAATGAAACCGTCGAATGCAGGAGTGCGGTCTCCGGCTCTCCGTGCAGTCTCAGCATGATCGAGTAATGGTCATCTTCACGCATAATCCAGGCGAGATGTCTGCCGTTCGACGACCAAGCCGGTGACAACTCATCGCTGAGACTGGATGTCAGCCGCCAGGACAGTCCGGTAGGGAGATCCGTTTCCCAGATATCGAGACCGTGGTCGTGTTGGTCGGAGGCATAGACGACCCTTTCACCATTCGGATGCCAGCTAGCGTCCTTTTTATCAAAGTCGGTATTGCCGAGCGGTCGGCTCTCGGCACCGCCCAGTTCGCGTACCCGCAGTGCTGCGCCGTCACCGAATTCACTAATGTAGAGAACGGACTTACTGTCGGGGGACCATTTCGGGAAGCTCAGGTTTTCGTTACTTTCGATCAGGCGTCTCGCCTCTCCACCGTGAGCGTCGAGCAGCCATACGTCTCCGTCAAGGGCCATCAACAGTCGGCCGTCAGTCCGCGAAACGTCGACAGTCACCTGCGGGTCTTCCGTCAGGAAGTCATTGCCTGGTGCCGTCCCAGCGACGAGCACGGATGTGATGATCGCGACCATCCACTTAGCCGGCATTGCAAACCCGGATATCGAGTTCACCTAATTCTCCCACCGAAAAACTGATCTCCATTGGCCTGCAGCACACCTGGCAGTCTTCGATATAGATCTGACCTCCGGCAGAAAGATCCAGCAGAACGGAAACGTATTCTCCACAGCACGGGCAGTTAATCTGCTTTTCAACAAGTGACAGGGGCATGTATCAAGGTTGCAGGCGGGTACCCCGCCACCGCGTGACACTGAAGTCATGGGGAGATGTTTGACTCAGGCTTCGGGACCAGTATCCCCTGTCATGAATTCTGTCGGGACCCTCTATCCAGAGTTCGATCGCGTGGGCCCAGAGCCGCATGCCGCCCCAGTGGGGCGGTCTCGCGATCACCGGCACATCATCATTGCTGAGTTCGGCTGTGCTGTCCCCCAGTGCCAAGCCAAGTGATTCCCCACGTTCCCGTACCTGGCGGACAAGTGCGTCCTTGGATTTGATCGGCGCGCTTTGGTCACTCCCCCAGGCACCGAGTTGGCTGCCCCAACCACGACTCTTGAAGTAGTCGTCGCTCTCGTGATCTGGAGATCGGACTGCCACACCTTCGATTCGAACCTGTCTGCCCAGTGCATCCCAGTGAAACAGCGCAGCCGATCTCGGGTTTTGCTTGAGTTCAAGCGACTTCCGTGAGCGATAGTTCGTGTGGAAGACAAGGTAGCCCGGATCGGGGACAAATTGTTTGCACAAGACGACACGTGCGGACGGCTGCGTATCGTCGCCGGTCGAAACGATCGTCATCGCATTCGGATTACGCTGGACGCCTGTAGCCGTGGCCTCCTTGAGCCAGGCGTCGGCCCAGTGCATTGGATCGTCAGGCAATTGTTCGGGAAGACGGCTCAGTCTCTTATCGGTTATCAAGTTTAACCTCCGGTCTTCAGTTTGCACGTACGATAAACGTGTCGCCCTCACGGCGCGGCTCGACGGCGACGTCGAACTCGCTCTTGGTATCATGAAGCACGGCACCTACGCCACCGAAATACTTGTTCAGCGTGTCGAGTAATACGACGTCAATATCCGTCGCACGCAGGTCGACACCGGGTTCGAACGCAAAACTGTCACCTGCCTCGTCGATTGTAAGGTGTATACGCGGATGGGCAACTGCATCAGCGATTTCGGCGGCTGCGTCAGCTGCTAGTTGCGATGTCGTTGCAACCGCAACGCCGGGCACCGTTGCACTCCTGGGATCTAGGCTCGCGAGCGGCCTGCTTATTCAGAAGTGGA
>CAZWEW010000221.1:0-3163 GCA_964633055.1 uncultured Woeseia sp.
TCGCTGACGCGGTTTATGTTGGTACGCTCGACGCACGCCTCGTATCACTGGACGCAGCAACCGGTGCAGTCCGTTGGGATGTCGAGGTCGCCGATAACCACATCGGTTTCTCGCTGACGCTCGCACCGCTCGCACTCGATGGCAAAATCATTGTTGGTGTCAGCGGGGCGGAAGCCGGTGTGCGCGGCTTCATCGACGCTTACGATTCCGCAACAGGTGAAAGAATCTGGCGTTTTCATACGATACCTGCGCCTGGCGATCCGGGCAGTGAAACGTGGGAAGGTGATGCGTGGCAAACCGGCGGCGGATCGACCTGGCTGACGGGCTCATTCGATCCCGAACTGGATCTCCTTTACTGGACTGTCGGCAACCCCGCGCCTGACTGGAACGGCGACGTGCGGCCGGGAGATAACCTATATTCCTGTTCGGTTCTGGCACTCGATCCGGACACCGGTGAGCTCGAGTGGTACTTCCAGTTCACGCCGCATGACACGCACGACTGGGACGCGAACCAGATCCCGGTGCTCTTCGATGCGGATTTTAATGAAGGAAAACGCAAGATTCTCGCACTCGCGAATCGCAACGCATTCTTTTACCTGCTTGACCGAGAGACTGGTGAATTCCTTCACGGTAACGAGTATTCGAAACAAACTTGGGCGCGAGGTCTCGATGAAAACGGTAGGCCGATTGTCATCCCGGGTAGTGAACCGACGTATGAAGGCAACCTTGTCTGGCCCAGTCTACAGGGTGCGACGAACTGGTTCAGTCCTTCTTACAACCCGCAAACGGAGCAGTTTTTTGTCGCAACCCGTTTGATGGGTGCGATCTATTACAAGTCGGACGTCGAGTACGAAGAGGGAGAACCGTTTCTTGGAGGCGGCGAGCAGGCATTATCGGGTGATGATGCTGCGGGCGCGATCCGGGCATTAGACGTCATGACGGGTGAGCAACAATGGGAATTCATGCTGCATTCGCCCCCTTGGGCTGGCGTTATGGCAACGGCAGGCGGCTTGGTTTTCGGCGGCAGCAACGAGGGTAATATCTTCGCGCTCGATGCCGCGACCGGCAAGCCGCTCTGGGATTTTCAATCAGGTGGCGCGGTTCGGACCAACCCGATGTCTTTCGCTGTCGATGGCAAACAGCGGGTCGTCTCGACGGGCGGCAGTACGCTGTTCGTCTTCGGCCTGGATTGATCAATCTCCATAGGGGCAAGATATGTTTCACCGGGCTAACGCCATCCTGCCGCGATTCGCGCTTGCGACAGTTATTTACCTGTCAGCAGCGTCGGCACCCGCCCAGGAAATAGGCTCACGTAACGAAGCTACGGATATAACGATCGGTGCTAATCAGACGGTTCGCGAACAGTTACCTTTTGGCGATACGGAAGATATTGAACTGGCGAATCGGGGGTTCATCGCAAGACCTGAGAATCTAGTCATCGAGGATGCGGCAGGCCGGGTTATCTGGACCATGACCGATCTAGTGGCACAAGACGATGCCGTCCCCACCACGGTCAACCCGAGCCTCTGGCGGCAGATGAAACTCAATTCCCGGTACGGGCTTTTCCAGGTTTCCGAGCGCATCTACCAGGTTCGCGGCTATGACTTATCGAACCTTTCGGTCATCGTCGGGGACACGGGCTATATCGTGGTTGATCCCTTGATTACGGCAGAGGTTGCCGCGGCGGCGATGGAACTCGTTTACGAACATTTGCCGAAGAAACCTGTCGTTGCCGTCATATACAGTCACAGTCACGCGGATCATTTTGGTGGCGTCAAGGGTGTGGTGAGTGAGGCCGAGGTCCGGGATGGCAGAGTTTCGATTATTGCCCCGGATGGCTTTATGGAACATGCCGCGTCCGAAAACATTTTGGCCGGAAACGTTATGACTCGTCGTGCTTCCTATATGTTCGGCTCGCTATTGCCGAAGGATGAAAAGGGTAATGTCGGCGTGGGTATTGGGCAGGCGATTTCCTCGGGCCAGGTAACGCTTATTGAACCCACGGATATCGTGACTACCACGGGCGAAACCCGGCAGATAGACGGGGTCGAGTTTGTTTTCATGAATACGCCTTTAGCGGAGGCGCCGGCGGAGTTGATGTTCTACCTGCCGCAGATGAAAGCCTTCTATACCTCCGAGGAAGCAAACGGCACGATGCACAATCTCTACACGATGCGTGGCGCTCTGATTCGCGATGCGTTGTTGTGGAGTGGATATCTCTACGAGGCGGCGGAACGCATGGTGCCAGAGACGGAGGTCCTTTTTGGCGGGCACAACTGGCCACGCTGGGGCTACGACAATATCGTCGAATACCTTCGCAAACATGGCGACACTTACAAATACATTCATGACCAGACACTGAGGCTTGCTAACCAAGGTTATACGATGGACGAGATCTCCGAACAGATTGATTTGCCGGATGCGCTCGCCAACACCTGGTACACCCGCGGTTACTACGGCACCGTGAGCCACAACTCCCGAGCCGTCTACCAGCGTTATCTCGGGTTCTTCGACGGTAATCCATCCCATATTCAGCCACTACCCCCTGAGGATGCGGCGAAAAAATACGTAGAGTTCATGGGCGACGCGGACTTGCTGCTCGAGAATGCACGGCAAGCCTATGAAAACGGCGAGTACCGTTGGGTTGTCGAGGTTGTCAACCACCTCGTTTTTGCCGAGCCTGACAACCTGTCGGCCCGGGAGCTTCAGGCCAATGCACTGGAACAACTCGGTTACCAGTCGGAATCTGGCCAATGGCGTAATTTTTACCTAACCGGTGCCAGCGAATTGCGCAACGGCGTCAACCCGTTAGCGACGACCCGCACGATCAGTGTTGACATGATCAGTGCATTGACGCTCGACATGTTCTTCGACTACATGGCCGTCAGACTCAATGGGCCGGCCGCCGCCGGACGGAATATTATCCTTAACTTTAGTTTTACGGACTCGGGTGACCAGTATGTCGTGGACGTGTCAAACGGTGTTTTGCATCATTCGGCGGGCAGGCAACGGGAAACTGCTGACGCAACCATTAGGCTTGGACGAAACGGATTGATCGCGTTGACCCTGTTGGGTAGGCCGGTTCAGTCACTGAGCGAATCGGGAATTATCGAGATTGACGGCGACCAGGCTGTGCTTGAGGAATTGGTTTCGCTGCTTGATG
>CAZWEW010000222.1:0-819 GCA_964633055.1 uncultured Woeseia sp.
TCGTTTGCCACCTTTGTGGCGTGCGTACGCCGGGTGACGAACAAATCGAGTTTGTGGACCATTGCCCTCCCGCACCGGGAGAGCGGGCTACTTCTTTTTGGATAGTGCCTTCGTGATATCGGTGCCGAGTTTCATTAACTTTCGCAAAGTCGGTGTGGGTACTTCGACGATTTTTTCGTACCAGTCGCTCGTATTTTCTACGAATGCGAGCATGTTCTGAATGCGTTCTTTCGTAACCGGGTCGGTGTCGGATTCGTCTTCCACTTCAACTGCGACATTGCGAAGCATCGACAGTGTTGGGTTCAGTTCACGCTGCTTGCGCTGCTCCAGGATGACCCGGAATAATTCCCACACATCACTCAGGCATTCGAAGTAGTCTCGCCTGTCCCCGAGTACATGGGTCATCCTGACGAGTCCATAACTCTGCAATTCGCGAATGCTTGTGCTGACGTTCGACCGGGCGACCGATAGAAGATCGACGATCTCATCGGCACGCAATGGTCGCGGGGATAGA
This sequence comes from uncultured Woeseia sp., assembly GCA_964633055.1. Classification (GTDB taxonomy): domain Bacteria; phylum Pseudomonadota; class Gammaproteobacteria; order Steroidobacterales; family Woeseiaceae; genus SZUA-117. The sequence continues at coordinate 515 of CAZWEW010000222.1, forward strand.
TATAGCAGGGCCTGAATCTGCGCTACCGTCCGGTTGGTTCCCCACCGCGTACCCATTTCACCCCAGTGGAGCACATACTTTTCAACAGTCGGCGTCAGTTTCATGGATTTCTCTTTTTTCTGTTTGAACAGAAATTTAAAAAGCTACCGTATCGTAGTCAAGTTCCGAACGGTTCGTATCAAGGAAAATTTGCAGTCAAAATCGCCCGGACAGGTGCCGGCATGCCCTCGACCGTTGTTCCGGGATCATTGGGGTCCAGAGCGGCTGCGAGTGACTCGTATGGCATCCAGTCCGTCGTGCGCTGT
>CAZWEW010000222.1:829-3141 GCA_964633055.1 uncultured Woeseia sp.
CGCTGTTCCTCGATGGTCGTTGGTGTGACGTTGACAAGATCAATGTTCTCGAAGCCAGCGTCACCGACCCACTCGAGAAGCGTTGGCACGGTCGGCAAATGCCAGACATTTCGCATACGGGCGTAACGGTGTTCGGGTTCGACAATTGTGTGATCGTCCCCCGGATAGACCAGCGTTTCCAGTACGAGCTGTCCGCCTCGCCTGAGGGTGCCCTTGAGCTGCGAGAGATGTTCTTCGGGGTTGCGCCTATGGTAGAGGACACCCATCGAAAAAGTGGTATCGAATGTGTGGCAGTCCGCTGGCAATGATTCGATTCCGATTGGAAGAATATGGATGCCCGTCGCGCCCGTCAGGATCCGTAACGCTTCAAACTGGGCGACGAAAAGCAGCGTTGGATCGACCCCGATCACCCAAGTGGCGCCTGCTTCTCGCATACGGAGCGCATACCAGCCGTTTCCTGCGCCGACGTCGAGAACCCGGCGATTCGTGAGCGGTTCGATATGGTCGGAGAATCGGTTCCATTTGAGGTCGGATCGCCACTCCGCTTCGATGTGGATTCCATTCAATTCGAATGGGCCCTTTCGCCATGGCGCGAGCTCGAGCAGCAATTCACGCACATTGTTCGAGCCTGGGAGGGTAGTGAGAATCTCTTGCCAGCGGGGCAGGTGCCCGTGTGCCCCCTCCCGAAGGTGGTTGCGGACCGTTGGCAATACGGAATCCTCCCATGTTGCGAGACCCATCGCGCAAAGATCAGCCAGCAACCGGTCTTCGTCGAGCACGATTAACGGATCGCGAGAATGGAAACGAAGTTGAAGTGCTTGAGCCAGACACTGCGATGATTGAAGCCGGCATCGGCTAGGCGCTCAAGGTGGGTTGCCGTCGACTCAGGAATCAATACTTCTTCGAGCGCCATCCGCTTGCGGGCGATCTCGAGGTCGGAGTAGGCATTGGCGCTCTTGAATTCGTGGTGCAGTTCGATGAGCAGACCTTCGATAGCAGGATCCTCGTCCACGACCTTTTCGGAGAGAATCAGCACACCACCATCGATCAGCCCGTCATAGATCCGTCGAACCAGCCGGCTGCGGTCATTGACGGGGACAAACTGCAATGTGTAATTCAGGACAACCAGGGATGCGTGTTCGATCGCAACGTCGCGAACGTCTTCAACCCTGATGGAGACTGGTAGATCGGTGTCGTCGGCATCAACGATCTTCCTGCAACGGTCGATCATGGCCGGTGACAGGTCGACCGCTACGATTTCGCAATCTGGCTCGACAATGTTGCGACGCATCGCCAGCGTCGAAGCACCAAGTGAACAGCCGAGGTCGTAACAGCGAGTCCCTGCCCTCCCGTAGCGGCGTGCGAGGATAGCGATAGCTTCGAGGGAAGCCTCGTAGCCAGGAACCGAACGCTTGAGCATATCGGTAAACACCTCTGCGACCGAGTCGTTGAATTCGAACGTACCCGGCCCGGCATCGGTCGACTTGAAAATATCGTCCTTTGACATACTTACCCTCGTCTGCCACGGCTTTCGGCGGTGCCCGGGATTTTCGCAGATTCAGGGATTTCACTCCAAGCCGCTTGTTCGTTATGGGACAATCGCAACTGCGAACAAGGCACCGTAAATGTTAAACGACGTTAATCGCAAGCTACACGAGGAACTGGGTATTCCGGCGGGCTACGGGGCGGGAGGCATGCCACCTTACTATGACGTGGCCGCAGACCTTGTGGATATCGGACCCAACGCGGTCGGACGCATGCAGCGATTGCGCTCCGATGCGGCTGTCAGGTGGCAACAAATGGTGGAAGCTGCAGAAAGCGATAACATTCGGTTGTTGATCGTCTCCGGGTTTCGCGATTTTGAGTACCAGGCAAGCCTGATTCGGCGGAAACTCGAAGCTGGTCATGAGATCGACGACATTCTCAAGGTCAATGCTGCCCCGGGTTTTAGCCAGCACCACACAGGCTGCGCGGTCGATATTGCGACGCCCGGAAGTCGGCCGCTTACTGAGGAATTTGAGAAATCGAAAGCATTTGATTGGTTGGGGCGGCGTACCGCCGAATTCGGCTTTTCAATGACCTACCCGAAGGAAAATGCGTACGGGTTCATTTATGAACCTTGGCACTGGGCGCTGAATGACGTGATTTAGGCTGGCCAAGCGCCGGTCCTGGCATTCCTTCTGGTCATAGCTCGTTCGGTTGATCAGCGATATTCTGCACCGCCATTTAGACGCAGTTTGTGAATCCAAGATTGCTCCCGGCGATCTTGTTGTGACCTGCACTTTGTCTCTCTGCAGGAAGACGTCGAACCG
>CAZWEW010000223.1:0-3133 GCA_964633055.1 uncultured Woeseia sp.
CACCATCTTCTTGCCGCGAGCGCCGTCGAGTTTGCCAACCAGATGGCCTGCCCTATTCATCTCTGACGGCAACTCGATCCATTCCGTTTCGAGACCGACATCGTCGAGCTCCGCACGCAATACGCTGCCGACTTCCCGCACGCCTGCGGTGTTCATCGTACCGCTACCAATATTGACGATGTTCTCAAGCAGCTCGATCGGAACAACCGTGTTGGCATCAACCCAATCGATGATCGCTCGTTCGCTCTCGTCCAACTGGGGATGCGCATTCCCGGCAAAAAACACCAAGCCCAGCAGCAAGCCGCGCGAACTGAACGATTTTTTCATGTACTTGATTCCAATCGGTCTATGGCCCGTGGCACACGGATATGTTCGACCATGTGCTGAATCCTGTCGGGCGGCGGTGATGTCCAGTGACTCACCGCAATTGCCACCACGAAGTTCAGCAACATGCCGATGACGCCAATACCCTCCGGCGAAATGCCGAACAGCCAGTTCTCGGCAACATTCTCTCCCCAAGGAGACCCGGCCCACTTCAGAAAGAGGCCCTTGAAGTACTCGATGTAAGCATAGGTAAATATAAGGCCGATCAGCATGCCGGCAATCGCGCCCTGCTTGTTCGCCCGCTTGTAGAAAATACCCAGTAGAATCGCCGGAAAGAGTGATGCGGCGGCGAGGCCGAAAGCAAATGCGACCACCTGCGCAACCCATCCCGGTGGGTCGAAGCCCAGATAACCAGCGATCATGATGGCAAATGCCGCGGCAATTCGTCCCGCGAGCAGCTCGTTCTTTTCGCTGATCGAGGGCACGAAGATTCCCTTGATCAGGTCATGTGACACAGCGGCCGAAATCACCAGTAGCAAACCCGCGGCGGTTGACAGCGCCGCGGCGATGCCGCCTGCGGCGACAAGCGCGATCACCCAGTCTGGCAGTCCGGCAATCTCTGGATTCGCCAGAACGATGATGTCATTGTCCACCGACAGCTCGTTGCCCTGCCAGCCATAGCTATCTGCGGTATCGGCAAAAGCCGGGTTAGCGTCGTTATAGTACTGGACCCGGCCGTCACCGTTCTTGTCCTCGAATTTCATCAGGCCAGTCGATTCCCAAGTCTTCATCCAGACGGGCCTTTCCTCGTACACGAGATTACCGTTCGCGGCACCGATGTCGCCCGGCTGCATCGTGTTGATCAGGTTGTACCGCGCCATGGCGCCAACCGCGGGTGCTGTTGTGTAGAGAATGGCAATGAAGAGCAACGCGTAACCAGCCGACACTCGCGCATCCCTCACTTTCGGCACGGTAAAAAAGCGCACAATCACATGGGGCAGTCCTGCCGTCCCGGCCATGAGCGCCAGCGTGATGCAAAATATGTCAATCATGCTCTTCGAGCCACTCGTGTACTGTGTGAATCCGAGCGACGTTACGATGCCATCGAGCTTGTCCAATAGACTGACACCGTCCACCGTGCTACCGAATGCCAGCTGCGGAATCGCATTGCCCGTAATCTGCAGCGCGATAAAAACAGCCGGCACCGTATAGGCGAATATCAGCACACAATATTGAGCGACTTGCGTATAAGTGATGCCCTTCATCCCGCCCAGTACCGCATAGACAAATACGATGCCCATACCGATGATCAGGCCGACGGTGACGTCCACCTCGAGGAACCGGGAAAACACGATACCGACACCGCGCATCTGCCCGGCAACGTACGTGAACGACACGAATATCAGGCAAATGACCGCCACTATGCGCGCGGTGCGCGAGTAATACCGTTCCGCAATGAACTCGGGAACCGTGAACTTGCCAAATTTCCGCAGGTAGGGTGCCAGGAACAGGGCGAGCAAGACGTAGCCTCCCGTCCAGCCCATCAGGTACACCGAACTATCATAGCCAAGAAACGCAATGAGGCCGGCCATGGAAATGAACGAGGCGGCACTCATCCAGTCGGCAGCAGTAGCCATGCCGTTCGCCACCGGCGAAACGCCTTTACCCGCAATGTAGAAGTCCCCTGTGCTATGTGCACGGGACCAGATTGCTATGCCGATGTAGAGCGCGAAACTTGCGCCGACGACGAGGTACGTCAATGCTTGAAGACTCATGACTTAATCTTCATGGACGTCGTACTCCCGGTCGAGATGATTCATCCGCCACGCGTAATAGAAAATCAAGGCAACAAAAGTATAAATGGAGCCTTGTTGTGCGAACCAGAAGCCAAGCTTGAAGCCGCCGAGCCGGATCGAGTTAAGTGGATCGACGAGTAAAATGCCGAACCCGTAGGAAACCACGAACCAGACGACAAGACAGCCAAGCACCAGCCGCAAATTGGCCCTCCAGTAGGCCTTGCGATTTTTTGGTGTCACTCGTTTCCCCACTTCTCTGCCGTTATTATTTGCCGACAATCTATCAAAGCAGCCCGAAATAAGCACGATACAAGGACGCGCAAGAAAATGATTTCCATAACAGAGCACGACAAGCAATTTATCGAGGTGCGCGGCAAGCGCATGGCCTATGTCGAGATGGGCGAAGGCGATCCGATCGTGTTCCAGCACGGCAATCCGACCTCATCCTATCTCTGGCGCAACATCATGCCGCACCTCGCCGATCAGGGGCGCTGCATCGCCGTCGACCTAATTGGCATGGGCGACTCGGAAAAGCTCGACGATTCAGGCCCCCATCGCTATCGCTACGAAGAACATCGCGACTACCTGTTCGAGGCTTGGGAAGCATTGGGCGTCACAGGAGATGTGACGCTGGTCACCCACGACTGGGGATCCGCGCTGGGCTTCGACTGGGCTCGACATCACGCTGATGAGGTTCTCGGCATTGCCTACATGGAAGGAATTGTCACACCTATGAAATGGGATGACTGGCCGGAGGCGGCACGCCACGTTTTCCAGGGATTCCGTTCCGAGGCGGGTGAGTCGATGGCGCTGGAAAAGAATGTATTCGTGGAACGCGTGCTACCCGGCAGCGTTATCCGCGAGCTATCAGACGAGGAAATGAGCGTCTATCGGCGACCGTTCGTCAATGCCGGTGAAGACCGCCGGCCGACCCTGACCTGGCCGCGGCAGAGCCCGATCGAGGGGGAACCAGAAAACGTCTGCCGTGTGGTCGAAGACTACGCGGCGTGGCT
>CAZWEW010000224.1:0-3118 GCA_964633055.1 uncultured Woeseia sp.
ATGTTGGCATCGCGGTTTCGGTGCCTTTCACGCCCGCCCTGACAGACAAAACACTGCCATGATCGAATTTTTTGCCGAGTATGGCCTGTTCCTTCTAAAGACCGCGACGATCGTAATCGCAATTGTCGTGATCCTCAGCGTCGGCGCAGCAGCGAGTAAGAAAACGTCACAACAAGAGGGCCTCGAGGTTGAAGATCTCAACAAGAAATACCGTGCGTTAGCCAGTGCGTTACAACAGGTGGTGCTCACCAAAGCGGACAGAAAAAAGGCTTCCCGGGAAGAGAAGGAACAGGAGAAGGTACACGCCAGGTCGAAGGAAGCGCGACCTCGGGCCTTCGTCATTGACTTCAAGGGCGACTTAAAAGCAAGTGCGGTTTCCTCGCTGCGTGAGGAAGTGAGCGCGGTGCTCGATGTGGCGAAAGAAAGCGACCAGGTCATTGTACGACTGGAGAATCATGGTGGCATTGTTCACGAGCACGGGCTGGCGGCATCGCAACTTGCGCGCGTTCGAGATCGTAAAATCCTGCTCACGGTCGCCGTTGACAAAGTTGCCGCCAGCGGCGGTTACCTGATGGCTTGTGTGGCAGACCGGATCATCGCCGCGCCATTTGCGATCTTGGGTTCCATTGGTGTTCTGGCGCAGATTCCCAATTTCAACCGGATGCTCGATGATCATGGCATTGATTTCGAGATGATTACGGCGGGTAAACACAAGCGGACTGTGACGATGTTCGGGAAGAACACGGACGAGGATCGTGCGAAGCTCAAAGAAGAGTTGGAAGACGTTCATATTCTGTTCAAGGATGCTGTCGCAAAATATCGACCGGATCTGGATCTCGATCAAGTCGCGACCGGAGAGCACTGGTACGGTACCCGTGCCCTGGCGCTTGGGTTGGCGGATGAATTGAAGACAAGCGATGAACTGTTGTCAGATCTGGCCGGCGAGTACGATATGTATCGGCTAAGTTTCAAGATTAAGCAGCCGCTGCAAAAGCGGCTCATGGCCAATGCCGACGCGTTGCTGGATCGTGCCGACGACTTCGGCTGGCGTCGCAAGTTTGAGTCGCGATTGCCGCGATAGTCCGGTTCAGTCCGTCGGAAACCCGGACTCTGATACTAGGCCTTAAAACACGGAGCCTGCTAGACTGCCAGATAGACTGGCACGGAGCATAAAGATGAAATTGATTTCTAACCAACTGATTTTATTAATAGTTGTGTCTGTTGCAGCCGTATCCTGTTCGACGACACCAACCGGCCGGGCACAGCTGACCCTCAAGTCTGACGCCGCGCTCGCGCAGGAAGGCACACGGCAGATGGCTATCATCCGGTCCAATTCCCCGCTGGTTCAGGACAGAACCACGATCGATTACGTCGCTTGTGTCACGAATGCCATCGTAGGAACGCTTGAGAGTAAGGATGCTTCGATGTACTGGGAGCTGGCGATCGTCAACCAGCCGGACGTCAATGCTTTCGTGATGCCGGGCGGCAAAATCGTGGTTAAGTCTGGCATCCTGACTGTTGCCCAGAATCAGCACCAGCTGGCGGCCGTGCTGGGACATGAGGTTGCCCATGTGACCGCACGCCATGCCAATGAACGCGCGACACGCGGTGAATTGACGAGCTACGGTGTGGAAGTACTTGCCCTGATCCTGGGGGGTGGCTACTACACGCAGACACAGGGCGCCTATGGTGCTGCAACCGCGCTGAATACGCTTGGCATTATGAACCCGTTCAGCCGCATGCAGGAGTCCGAAGCCGACGTCATCGGCCTGCGTTACATGGCTATGGCCGGATTCGATCCGCGCGAGAGTGTGAAGCTATGGCAAAACATGAACAAGAGCGCCGAGACTGCAAAGGTGCCCGAGTTCATGTCTACTCACCCGTCAGGTGATGCGAGAATTGAGCTGATGGTTGAGAACCTGCCGGAGATGCTTTCGCTGTACAACGAAGCGCAGGTGCAGGGCCGCAGCCCGGACTGCCAACGCTGAAGCCATGGAGCGGCTGTTTGTCGGTAGTCATGCTGCACAGCGTGGTGCGTGCGACCAGTCCCTAGAATTTCGCTCGTACCCGTGCACCGGTTACCTTGCCCAATCGTATCTCCCGCCAGACCATGAGCACATTGGAACCGATGACGATCGTCGCACCCAGCAGTACCAGCGGTGCCGGCCAGTCATTAAAGATCATCCAGCCAAATAGCATGGCCCATACAATGCCTGTGTAATTGAAGACCGTGACAACAGCGGCCGGTGCGTTGCGAAACGCCACAGACAGAAACCACTGTGCGGCGGCCCCGGTCAGCCCGAGGCCGAACAGCAATGGAATTTCGTCGAGTGTTGGTGTTACCGCGATGAAGGGCAGGGGCAGGGCGGTGATGAGCGTGCCAATGACCATGAAATAGAAGGTCACAGTCTCGGGGCTTTCAAATTTGCCGAGATAACGCAGAACAACTTGCAGTACCGCATGCATCAGGGATGCGGTTAACGCGATGGCGATACCCAGTGTGTTGAGGTTGCCGGCAGGGCTCGCCATGACAACGACGCCGGCAAAGCCTATGAAAACAGCCGCCCAGCGATAGGGGCCGACACGCTCACCCAGTACAAATACGCCCAGCACGGGTATAAACAAAGACGCGGTAAAAAGGAGTACGGTTGTCTCCGCCATCGGCATGATCGAGAAGGCGGCAAATGTCGTCGTTAGCGAAACGGCGCCCAGCACGGCACGAAAGCCCACCGCCGCCGGGCGGCTCTTGATAATGAGAATCTCTCGCTTCCCCAGTACAAAAATCAAGAAGAGAAACGGCAGAGTGCCGATAAGATTTCGGTAGAAGGCGATCTCAATGACAGAGTGTCGCTCGCTCAAGAGCTTTGCGCAGACGGCCATGATAGAAAACAGGAAAAATGCGGCGATAGCGGCCAGCATGCCGCGGAGGACATGGTCCTGGTGCTTGCTTTCCGTTGCCTGCATAGGGCCTCCCGGCGCGTAGCATAGTCGATATTGAAAATTCAGGACACTGATTCCAGCGCTGGTTCACCGGCGTCACGCGAGACACCTAATGTGACAGAATAGGCGGCCTGCGGATTTGCGATGGATGGAATGACAATGAAAAAAGCGGTCCTCA
>CAZWEW010000225.1:0-3105 GCA_964633055.1 uncultured Woeseia sp.
TGGCACCGTGGTCACGCACTAGGCGGAATGGAATGCGTCAACCGCTCAATCTCGACCACCTGATGGCTAGTATTGCGGTACCGATGATTTTTCCGCCCGTCACGATTGGAACCGAATACTTCGGTGATGGCGCGATGCGTCAGGCGACTCCGTTCAGCCCGGCGATCCATCTCGGCGCCGACCGCATAATGGTCATTGGGGTTCGTAACGAATCGGCATTGCCGATACCCAATGCTACTCAACCACAGGCATATCCGAGTTTTGCACAGATCGCTGGTTACATGCTTGACACGCTGTTCATGGACGGGCTGTATTCCGATCTAGAGCGCATGATACGAATCAACCAGCTGATCGATTCTGTCCCTGAACATCAGCGAAGAAAATCTGCGGCCCATCTGCGGCCGATCGACACGATGGTTGTTCTGCCTAGCGAGGATCTTCGGCTGATTGCACACAAGCACTTGGCGCAGATGCCTAGGCCGACGCGGATGTTGTTGCGCGGGTTAAGGGGACGATCAAAGAGTGAGGACCGACTGCTGAGTTTCTTGCTGTTTGAACGCGCCTATACACGGGAGTTGATCAAGCTTGGCTACAATGATGCAATGAAGGTTAAGGATCAGCTAATGAATTTCGTCTGCGGTAGACCTGTGCCGCGCCTCTTCGCGCCATCCTGGGTAAAGAAGGACCTGACTTACTATGAAAATTGATCGTTGGTCCTTCCCGTGCCGGCCAGTTGCATGACTTCTTCGTGATTGGCTGATACCCGGTACGGCCGAAGACAATTGACGCTAGAGTAGATCGGTCGGGCAGCACAAGACCCCCGCATAAGACATGGCCGGCGAGATTCATAAGAACACCGGTCATCTCCATATGCCAATTAACGATGTGAGGAGGGGGAACGGTAAAAACGATCAGGTGGTTAGTGAATTCCACGAAGACGGTACCCTGACACGATCTACAGCAGATACAGGGCGCCCAATCCTAAGAAACTCATATAGCCGATGACATCGGTGATCGTGGTCAACACAACGCCGCCGGCGAGGGCCGGGTCAATATCCATCTTCTTCAGGGTCAATGGCACACTGAAACCCGCCAGTGCGGCAACCGTCAGGTTGATGATCATTGCCCCCGCGATCACGGTACCGATGCGCCAGTCGCCGAACCACAAGTAGGTTGCGGCAGCGACCACGATGGACCAGGCGAGACCATTCAACAAGCCAACCAGCAATTCCTTCCGCAGAATTCCGGGCGCATTGGTGTGGTCGATCTGACCGAGCGCCATCGCGCGTGCGATCACGACTAGCGACTGGTTTCCCGCAACGCCACCCATGCTCGGCACGACCGGCATTAGCACGGCAAGCAATACGATCTTGTCGAGCGTTGTTTGAAACAGGTCGACGACCGATGCTGCGAGAAAAGCAGTGATGAGATTGACGCCGAGCCAGAGTGAGCGTCGTCGCGCGCTCTTGACAACAGGAGCGAACATGTCGTCTTCTTCGTCGAGGCCGGCGGCGCCCATCAGTGCGTGCTCGGCTTCGTCACGAATCTCGTCGACGACATCATCAATCGTAATGCGTCCGACCAGCCGGTTGTCGTCATCAACAACGGGCGCAGACAAGAGGTCGCGGTTCTCGAATTCCCACACGACCGCTTCCGATGGTGTATGCGCCGGGATCGGATGCACTTCTGTCGACATCACTTCGGCGACGGTTGCGTTGGTGTCCAGCATCAGCAAACGCGACAGGAACAGCGAACCGAAATATTCGTCGTCCCGATTGACGACGTAAATGCTGTCGGTGCCATCGGGTATTTCACCGCGCGCGCGCAGGTAGCGGAGCACGACATCGAGTGTCACGTCGGGTCTTACCGTAATGACATCGACGTTCATCAGTCCACCGGCGCTCTCCTCGTCGTAAGACAGCACCGCGTGTAGGCGTTCACGCTCCTGCTGGTCGAGAGACCGCAGAACCTCCTGTGTGAGTGCCTCGGGAAGGTCGGCAACCACGTCGGCAAGGTCATCGACCTCCATGCCGTCAAGCGCCGCGACGACTTCGTCGGTCTGCATGCTTTTAATTAGGCCGTCACGTACCTCATCTACCAGTTCGACAAGGACCTCACCGCCAATGTCCGGATCGACCATTTCCCAGATCAGGAAACGCTCGGTTTGTGGCAGGGATTCGAGGAGGCGGGCAACCTCCGACGGATGCAGACTGCCGATAAGCATTTGCGCAGACTGTACGCGACCACTGCCGAGCTTTTCGCGCAGCAATGAGAGATTCGCCTGAGTGTGCTCTCTCGCTTCCATGGGTCGTGCCTGTGTCGGATATTGCAGCAGATGCCGTGTCTGCCAATAATGCAGCATAACGGTGCAAAATCCAGACGATGGTCGAGGGGAAGTGTAGCGGTCCTGACGGGGTATTCACACCCGTCAGGGAGTCTTTACACCGAGTTGCGAGAGTTGGTTGTGTCGCTTTTGGACGGGAGCGTGACGTTTACTCAGTGCCTCAGCCAGATTCTCTGCCATTCGGACAGAACGGTGCTGACCACCGGTGCAACCCAGTGCGACCGTCAGGTAGCTGCGGTTGACACTGACGTATTCCGGGATCCACTTCTGGAGGAATCCCAGTATGTCCTCGTACATTTGCACGAATGATGGCTGGCCTTCCAGGTATTCGGCCACTGCGTCATCGAGGCCAGTGAGACTGCGTAGTTCATTATTCCAGTAAGGATTTGGCAGACACCGTAGGTCGAAGACAAAATCAGCGTCGGCCGGAATACCGTGTTTGAAGCTAAATGATTGGAGGAGAATCGACAGTTCATTGGTTTTTCGGTGGTCAACCCGCGTCTGAATGATGTCAGCGAGTTCGTAGACACTGGTTCTGGACGTGTCAACGATCAGATCGGCGGCGTTGATGACAGGGCATAGCAATTCGCGCTCCTGAAGGATGGCGGTGCGCAATTCCTGTGAAAAGTTGGCCAGCGGATGTCGGCGGCGCGTCGCCGAGTATCGCTGCAGCAACACTTCATCGTCGGCTTGTAGGAAAAGGAGGTCGGTCGAGATACCGGATCGCCGGATGTCATCGATAAGCGCGGGCAGGGTTTCCA
>CAZWEW010000226.1:0-3093 GCA_964633055.1 uncultured Woeseia sp.
TCGCGCGCCTATCCAGATTGTGGATGCCGAGGCTATCGAGCTTATCGGCGCAGCACAGCCGGTAGAAGTGCTCAAGCAGCTGACAGTTAATAGCGGTTCGCAGTTTTATAATGAGACCAACGACCGCGCCGGCGTATCGCAGTTCAACATTCGTAACCTGGGGCTCGGTTCTACGCTGACTCTGATCAACGGTAAGCGTGCTGGTATTGCGGCGGTTGCTGACGCTTCCGGCACGGATTTTGTCGATATCAATCAGTTTCCCCTCGCAATGATTGAGCGCATCGAGGTCCTGACAAACGGTGCCTCTGCGACCTACGGTTCGCAGGCGGTTGCCGGTGTGGCGAATATCATCACACGTAAGGGCATGGAAGGGCTCGAGGTTTCGGGTGGCTATGCAACTGCGGAAATCGACAGCTGGCATGTGAACATGGCTGCCGGATCGCAGTTTGATCGTGGCGGGTTCAACATATACATGACCCACTATGAGCAGGGTCAGCAAGGTCGTTCTGAGTTTCCCTGGCTGGAAAGCCGACTGAACGGTGATGGCATACCAGGCCGCTCCCGTTTCTTGTCGGGTACCGGTTCTCCGGGTTCGGTCGAGCGTGCTTATCTTCAGGAGAATGGTGAGGCGGCATCATTCGGTGGCGGTCGCCAGCCTGACCCGGATTGCGAAGCAGCTGGCGGTGTTATTGGTGATCCGGCTGATACCGGCCTCAATCCAAATACATGCCGTTATAACTTCGCCGACCAGGTGGGTGTCATTTCAGAAGAGAAACGGAACCAGATGTTTGCCGAGTTTGACTGGGAGCTTTCTGACTCCGTTACTTATACCGCTGAAGCGCATTTCTCCAATAACATTATTGAACGGCAGAACGGCGGCCAGTTGCTGGCAACCGGTAAGGCAAAAAATGGTGGTACCACTATTCTTCCGAGTCATCCATTCAACTTCTTCGTTGATGGTCCAGGTACGAACGACTTGATCTACATTGGTCCGTCAAATTGGGATCCGACGATTCACTGTACGGATATGAGCTCTGCAGCTACGTGTCAGTACCAAACTTCGACGTTACGCTCAATCCATCGTCCACTTGGCGCTACTCACACTGGTACCCCATTGTCGGAAAACACGGTCCGTGAAATTCAATACCAGCGCGTCATGAATCAGCTGGAGATGGACCTGCCAAATGACTTCTTCCTCGATGTTTCCTTCATGTGGGCGAGATCAAGCGTGTCCTCTGCCGGTCCATCGGCAATTCGTTCTGATAAGTATCAGGAGTTACTCCGGGCCGGCACATGGAACCCGTTCGGTACCCGAGTCAGTAACCCGACATTGGTATCGCCCAAAGACGTGTCGGACACGGCGAACTGCTTCAACATCGACTTGGGATACTGTTCTGCAGGTAACTCGATCGGCGTTCAGGACCAGTGGAACCAGAATTCCGTTAGCAAAAAGAGCGCGGACTCGAAGGTTCTCGATATAACCTTGTCTGGTGACCTGTTTGATATTGGTAACAATACGGTAGCAGCGGCCATTGGTGCTCAGTACCGCGCCACCCGTTACCATAGCTTCCCGGATTCACTGAGTTCGGCTCGTGAGGATGGCAGTCAGGGTGTCTCGGGTGAGGTTTCCGGGCGTCAGGATGTTGTAGCGATGTTTGCAGAAGCTGTGGTACCACTTGGTGACTTGGGCGAAGTTCAGCTAGCCGTTCGCAATGAGGATTATGGCGACGGCGTTTCGACCACTGACCCGAAGGTAGGATTCGAGTTCGGATTGACTGATAGCATAGGCTTCCGCGGGTCTTATGGAACGTCGTTCCAGGCGCCAACGGTTCGTCAGACCGGGCGTGCCAGTTCCTCGGCCTTTATCGATGATCCTGCATCAGCGACAGGCCCGAACGGTAGCTTTGTCTGCACCAACCAGCAGGTGGCTAACAACATCTCCGTCATCGTAGAGGGTGCTCCCGGCCTGACGCCGCAGAGTGCTGAGAACATCAACCTTGGTCTCGTGTACCAGAACGACTCCTTCAGAGCCGCCGTCGATTATTTCATGTTCGACTACACGGACCTGATTGGAGCCGAGAAAGGTGCCCAGGCTATCGTGGATGGGCAATGCCATGGTATCGAAGACACCGGGTTGCCGATTCTCGCTGACTCCAGGGTCACCCGAGATGCGACCGGCCAGGTGCGTCAAGTTCGATCGCAATTCGTCAATATTGGCTCTGTTGAGACGACCGGTATTGATGTGAACGCGGACTACACCATGGAAATGGGCGACGGAACACTTATGTTCGATGCGGCCGCTACGTATCTTTTGGGCTTCGATGTTGATGCTAACGGCGACGGAACCGCGGAGTTTGATGGTGCAGGAAGCAGAAACCAGTCGAATGGCTTTGCGACCATGCCTGAGCTTCGTGCTAACGCCGGCGCTACCTGGTTCTCCGGAAACCACACGGCGCGCGTGGGCTTCAATCACATTGGTAATTACACAAACGACCAGAGTAATAAAGCCGAAATCAATTCCTGGAATGTTTGGGATGTACTGTATTCCTACACATTCAGTGGCTTGATTGGCGACGGCGATACGACGGTATCGGTTGGTGCAAACAATGTGTTGGATTCAGATCCGCCTGCGTTATATCGTGCTAATTCGGACGGTGTACGCCAGGGTCGATTCCTAGATAACGGCCGGTACAATCGCGGTTGGGTTGACCGTCCGGGTTACGATGATCGTGCTGGTCATGATCTTCGTGGACGAATCGTATACTTACGTTTCAAACATGCATTCTAGGAATGACAATAGGTATGCGAAAAGAGGGGCCTCGGCCCCTCTTTTTTTGTCCACCACCACGCTTTTAGCGGTCTTGGTGTGTTCTTTCCCGACGTATTCTCAAACCGTCGATATGTCTACACTTGCACAATGCATCGCACTGGAGACGGAAGAACTTAAGCTCCGATGTTTCGAAGCCATTATCGCCAGCGGCGGTACCGGCTCTGAGGAGGAAGTCACGGCGTCGAATTTATCGGTCGCTGTCGCCCCGGCACCTGAGGAAGCTGTGTCGGACATCGTCGGCGAGCCCGATCCTGCCGTCACAC
>CAZWEW010000227.1:0-3091 GCA_964633055.1 uncultured Woeseia sp.
TTCAATCCCTGCCGCATCCGTTTGGTCCCCTCGAAGATAGTTCAGCACCAGTTCGGTGGTGATATTCGGCGACAGTATTACCCATGAACCGACTTCCAGACCGATGATATCGGCTGAATCAACATTCTGACTCTGAATGACATCCCGCCCGTCCGGTGTCACCGCGCCGGTCAGGACGGATGCAATCCGATCGGTGTAATGCAGGGCGAACAACATGGCATCGATGGTGATTTGGCCTTCTCGATGGCGTACGCCAATGTCCAGCTGCGTCATATGCTCGGATTCGAGGTTGGGATTCGGAATATTGAACCGGTTACCCGGCCGCTCGCCCGACGTCCCGAGATCGAAGACGTTGGGTGCGCGAAAACCGAACCCGAGGTTTGCCACGAACTGGGTCGAATCATTGAGGTCGTACAACCAGCCGAGATCTGCGCTCAGGTCCTGCTGATCGGCCGAGGTCCCGGGAATTGAGCCGATCGCCGGTAACCGGGTGCGAACCGCGCTGACACGGAGGCCACCGGACAGCCACTGGCGATCCGTCAGGTGATGCCTGTAGTGACCAAATATGGCCGCCTGGTCGACGGTCGAACCGTCGGGAAACCGTGAGGCGACATCCTCAATGGCGCCGGTCTGGATGTCCTCTTCGTAACGGAGGCTCTCGACCTGATCGTGGTAAATCTCGACGCCCGTCACCCAATCACCGCCCGGCACTTCGCCGCTGGCATTGACTGTTAATCCGAACAGGTCACTGGCGTTTTCCTCGTATCGACGAGTCGTCGACAGGTAGTTTCTCAAGATCCTGTCATCGACGATACGCTGCCATCCCAAGTCGACAATCCAGTCCGCATTTAACCAACCATCGGTCCGGGTATACCTCAAATGTGCGAACGTCCGTTCGTTCGGCGCGAACCAGTATTCTGATGAAGAGGGTTCTGTTTGTCCGAAACCCGGTACCAGCTCATCGACCCGCGGCGTCATCGGCTGCCTTGCGAACTGAAGGTCGAAAAGCCATGACGAGTCAGCGTCCGGCGGGGTCGCGAACGCGATCCGTCCACCGCTGGATTCGTACGCACTCGAAGCTATCCGCTCGCCACCACCAATAAGGCGGTTGCCGGTTTGAAGATGTTCGCCGCTAACCAGCGCAGAGACCCGCGGGCCACCAAACTCGACCGCTCCACGCAGCAACTTCGCCAAATCAGCCGTATCGAAGGCAAGGTAGGCTTCACCACGATAACCATCGGCGTCAAACGAGGGCATCCGTGACAGGGCCTGGATGACACCACCGACGGCGTCACTGCCATAAAGAGAGGCCGGCGCACCGCGCACGATCTCTAGCCGGTCAAGAGTTCCGGGCGAGACCAGGGCAAGGTACTGGGTCGGCGCATTGCGAAAAATCGCGTTATTCAATCTCATTCCGTCGACAAGATGAAGGACTTCAGAACCTTTTAACCCGCGAATAATCGCGGCACCCTGTCCCGGGGTCGTTTGCTGCAGGAATACGCCCGGCTTGGCCGCCAGTGAATCGGTCACCAACTTCGTACGGGCAATTTCTTTGGTCGTTATAACGGTAACCGCTGCAGAGACCTCATTAAGCATTACCGGCCGACGTGTTGCGGTGACCTGGATCTCCTCTATGGTGTCGCCCTGCCCGAATACCGGCGATATGGCTGCGAGCAGCACTAATAGCAACGCGACGCGATCCTTTTTGGATGGCTGTAATCTCACGCGCAACAGTCCTCTACCAGCTTGGCATTCAGGTGAACTTCAAGGGAACTGGCCACCTGTATCGTGGTCAGGATTGCTCCAGTACGTTTACATTGAACGCAATTGATATGCGTTCGCCATCGCCAACGTAGGGATGCACCATATGTTTGACCCAGCTGGGCCATAACAACATTCTGCCCGGTGGGTTCTCAAAAAAGGCACGTGCATCGAGGACCGTGCCGGTAACCTGGACGTAGTTGGCCGCTTCACGCGGATCTAGCATTTCGAGCAGGCCACCGTGCGGTGCATTGGGATCGGGATCGACGTGGGTCACATAATAAACACCGGAGAACATGCAGTTAGGATGCGTGTGCACGATGTTGTAGTCATTACTGCGATTGACATTGGCCCAGGAATCAATCATTAGCTGAAACGAGCGGTCTTGACCGGTGTCGCGAATCAGTTCCTGCAACAGGCTGGAAACGAGTTTTTCGATTCGCCGCCGAAACACCTCGATACATGGTTCCGGCCACTGGATCAGATTGCCTGACGACTGCCAACCACCAGCGTTCGAACGCACAACCTGATTCTGGGATTCTTCGGCCTCCTTACCAAGTATCAATGCCTGCAATTCTGCATTGTGCGCGTCACTGTCCGGCCAGTCGTGTGCCACGACGTGCGTCGCAAAGTACATAAACAGACTTTTCCGGATATCGAAATCCGGAACGAGATCATCCACCATGAATCATGGTCCTCTACTTGACGCGTCGAATTCTTACCATGCGGCCATTATCGCCGATTCGCAGTCGATAATCGCCCATCACCCCGCGAGAAATACTGACAACAAAATCTCTGTTCTTTGGATATGAGAAATTGCGGGCTTCGTTCTGCCGCCAGACCTGACCGTTGTCCATTTGGAAGTGAAGTACATCGTTACGGCCTTTCGTGACTTCCACCACAGTAGCTCGCAATAATGCGTCGTCCCCGCCCGCCAATTTCTCTGGCTGCCTGAGGTGCTCCTTACCGACCTCGTCTTCGTTTTCCGGTGCGGCCGTGGACGCATTTGATAGTGCAGCAAGGGAAGTCCCAGCCACTGCCGCAGAAACTGCAGTTGATGAAGCGTCGGAGTCCGACTCTGCAGCGGAAACGACGCTCGATGACGCGTTGACCGCCGACCCAGGTGTGACGGCAGGATCGGGCTCGCCGTTAGGACGCACGAGCAGCGGCACCAATACGCCGCGTTCGCGGATCGACGGCAATATATCGTCCAGATTAGGCTTTTTGCGTGACGCCCTCATGCGCCTGATTGGAAGTGCGAATAACGCGTAGTTAGATTGACATTGACTTCATGTTTCTATCGCTCAGTTTCAATGACCGATATCTCTGC
>CAZWEW010000228.1:0-1117 GCA_964633055.1 uncultured Woeseia sp.
TGCGTTTAGCCGCTTTTTTCTTTGCGGCTTTTTTCTTGGCCTTCTTCTTGGTTTTTCGTTTAGCTACCTTTTTCTTGGCTTTACGCTTAAATGCATCCTCTTTGCCTGACACAAACAGCGCGTCGATAATCAGGAGAGCCGCTCCGACCGTGATTGCTGAATCGGCGATATTGAATGAAGGAAACGGCCAGCCAGCGATCAATACTTGGATAAAGTCGACGACGCTTCCCCACACGATCCTGTCGATGACGTTTCCAATCGCCCCGCCCAGAACGAGCGAAAGCCCCACTGACAAGGCGACGAGCCCTTCCTCCCGGATCTTCCATAACCACGAGACAATATACCCGCTCACGGTAGTCGCCACGGCGATGAAAAACCAGCGTTGCCAGCCGGATGCATCAGCAAGGAAGCTGAATGCCGCACCGGCATTTCGCTGGTACGTAATGTTGATGAAACTGTTGATGGGAATCTTTTCGTACAGATCGACCCAACGCACAATCATGGCCTTCGTTGCCTGATCAAAAATAATGACGACGATAGAGAGAGACGTCCATAACGCGAATGACCGGTAACCGATCGCCAGGAGGGTTTCAGTTTTCTTGCTCAAGGACTGTTTCCTTCCGTTTCAGGCCGCTAGTATCCGGCGCGCCATGTCCGAATCACGATGCATCTGTTCGACCAGCACATCGACGTCGTCAAACTTCTCTTCAGACCGCAACCGGGCGATGAAGTCCACGTGAATATACTCACCGTAGATATCCCGATCAAAATCGAAGATATGCACCTCGAGCAAGGGCCTGTTTTCCCCGAAGGTCGGCCGGGTACCTACACTGGCAACGGCATCGAGCGGACCCCAATTACGACCGGTTACGCGTACGGCAAAAATCCCCATCACCGCGCTTTGTTTGCGGTTGAGATTGACATTGGCAGTCGGATACCCCAGCTGGCGCCCCATAGACTCACCCCGGATAACCTTGCCAGACATACGGTAGTGGCGACCCAGCAGCGTCGTTGCGCGATCGAGATCACCATCCCAGAGCGCCACACGGATTGCCGAACTGCTGACACGTTCACCGGCATCGATGACGCTGGAAACTTCCTCGACCGAAAACCCGAT
>CAZWEW010000228.1:1127-3083 GCA_964633055.1 uncultured Woeseia sp.
TAGAGTCGCAAGGCGCCCTTCCCTGTCCTGTGCAAACCGAAAGTCATCCCCGATCACGAGGTGACGCACGTTCATCGCATGCACGAGAATCTGGCGGATGAAAGTCGCCGCAGCGATATTTTTCATCGCCACATCGAATCGCGGGCAAAAGAAGATATCCACGCCAGCCGCGTCGAGTGCCTCGAATTTCTCCCGAAAGCGCATGAGCCGGGCAGGCGGACTGTCAGCCTGAAAAAATTCCTTCGGCGTCGGTTCGAAACTCATCACGACTGACGGCAGTCCCCGCATCCGCGCTTCTGAAAAGACGTGGGCCAGAAGTGCCCGGTGGCCATGATGCAATCCGTCAAACGATCCAATGGTCACCACACTGCCACCAGCGACACGGTCGAAGGGAAACTCCTGTGTATATCGGGCAAGCTGCATAAGGATTCGTTTAGAAATAGTGGCGTGATTGTACCCAGCTAACCGGTACGATGCCTGAACTGTGACGGCCTGCCACCAACGAGAGCAAGTGCGAAAAAATAGCTTGCAACACCGACCGAAACGAGCACCACCAGCCACATAGCCCTGTCCCAGGCGGTCGCGGCAAGCCACCATTCCAGCGGTCGGCCGAGAAACTTCAGGCAGGCAATCATTACGGTATTGGCTGCAATGATGCGGACAATGAGAATTGGCCAGCCTTTTCCTGTTGACATCACACCATCCCGCAGGAGGCCACGATACAGAAGCCAGGCATTCAACAGTGCGGCTATCGATATCGCGAGCGCGAGACCGGCATGGGTGCCGGCAAAGCCGGCTCGTATCGCCCACCAGACGAGCAGGACACTGAGACCAAAGTTGACCGCGAGTGCGATAAAACCGATTTTGACGGGCGTTTTCGTATCCTCTCGCGCGAAGTACGCAGGTGCCAAAATCTTCACAAACGAGAAACCCACCAGTCCAGCCGCGAAAGCCTGTAATGCAAGCGCTGTCATCTCGACGTCGAAAGGCGTAAAAACACCACCGTAGAAAATCGTTGTGACCAGTGGCTCGGCGAGCACAATGAGTCCAACCGCGGCTGGCGCGGCGATCAGTGCGACAAGCCGCATCGACCAGTCGATGGTCGCGGAGAACGCCTGCATTGACTGGGTCGCTGCCTGCCTTGACAGGTACGGCAGGGTCACAGTCGCCAACGCGATGCCGAATAAGCCAAGCGGAAACTCCATGAGCCGATCCGAATAATAGAGAAGGCTGATTTTTCCCACGCCCAGCATGGAAGCGATGATTCCGCCCAGCAACACATTGATCTGCGCAACCGATGAGCCAAAGATCGCGGGCAACATCAGCTTGACAGCCCTTTTCACACCATCGTGACCCGGGCGCCAGCGTGGCCTCGGAATGGCACGTATCCCGGCTAGGAACGGGAGCTGAAACAGGAGCTGTACGAGTCCTGCGACAAAGACACCATAGGCGAGCCCCATGCCCGGGTCTTCAAGCTGCGGCGCCAGCCACAAAGCGCTCGAAATCAGAACGACATTCAGTATCACGGGTGTGAACGCCGGAGCACCAAATCGTCCGTAAGTATTCAGGAGACCACCGGCAAAAGCCGTCAGCGAAACGAAGAACAGATACGGGAACGTAAACCTAAGCATTGCGGTCGCTAGATCGAAACGTCCATCCTCACTAATGAATCCTGGCGCGACAATCAACACCAGCAATGGTGCAGCAAGGACGCCGATCAAGGTCACGACGAACAGAACGACGCCCAGTGTTCCAGCAATAGCATCAACGAATTCCCGGGCCTCGTCATGGTCGTGGTTCTCGCGATAGCGCGCCATGACCGGGACAAATCCCTGAGAGAAGGCGCCCTCGGCAAAAAATCGCCGCAACATGTTCGGAATCCGATTAGCGACGATGAAAGCATCCATGACAATCGTTGCGCCAAAAAAGCGGGCAAAAACGACGTCCCGCACGAGA
>CAZWEW010000229.1:0-3070 GCA_964633055.1 uncultured Woeseia sp.
TCGGCGACCCTCTCGATCCTGACACACTCATGGGCCCCGTCATCGACGAGTCCGCGATCCAACACGTAGAAGCGGCAGTTAAAGCGGTGCGCGAAGCGGGTGGCGAGATACTCTGCGGTGGAGAAAGACTCGACCGGCCGGGGCATTTCATCTCGCCCGCGATAGCCGTTGCCAGCAATGACTGGGATATCGTTCAGACAGAAACATTCGGACCGATTCTCTACCTGATTCCTTACCGGACGCTCGACGAAGCCATTGGCATTCAGAATGGCGTCGCACAGGGGCTATCATCGGCAATCTTTACGGACAACCTGCAAAACGCAGAGTATTTCCTGTCGTATGGGGGCTCGGACTGCGGAATCGCCAATATCAACATCGGCACATCCGGTGCCGAAATTGGTGGCGCTTTCGGCGGTGAGAAAGAAACGGGTGGCGGACGCGAAGCCGGTTCCGACGCCTGGAAGGCCTATATGCGTCGACAGACAAACACAATCAACTGGGGCCGTGACTTGCCCCTGGCTCAGGGCATCAACTTCGATCTGTAAGTTTCCCTCACGCACACTAATGACGATACCCCGTGATGCGGGCCCTGCTATGATTAGAACAATGTTTTGCCAGACCAGTCATCGCATTCGACGCCACCTCCGTTCCGTCCTTATTACGGCTGCCTTCCTCGTGTGTTCCCAGGTGTCGAGTGCCGACGGGATTGTCTACCAGGTTGACCTCGAGGGCGCACTGGGGGTCGCAACAGCTGAATACATCATCACTGGAATCGAAACAGCGAACGAGACGGATGCCAATGCCATTATCATCAGGATGGACACGCCGGGCGGACTGATGGGACCGATGCGGGACATCGTGCAGGCGATTCTCGCTTCAAAGATTCCCGTCATCACCTATGTTTCGCCGGGTGGAGCTCGTGCCGATAGTGCCGGGACATTCATCCTGCTCGCAAGTCACGTTGCTGCTATGGCCCCAACAACACACCTCGGTGCTGCGACACCGGTCAGCCTGACCGGGGGCGACGACTTTGGTCCCGATGCCCCCGGGAACGAACAACCGTCGAGTGAAAACGAGAACGGTGACGGTGTAGGGGAAACAACACCAGAAACTGACAACCAATCCCCGGGCTCCGCCATGGAGCGCAAGGTGCTGAACGACGCAATCTCCTATATTCGCGGGCTCGCCGAGGCGCATGGGCGTAATGCAGACTGGGCCGAACAAGCCGTTCGCGATGCGGCCACCCTGACCGCAAGAGAGGCTCTGGAGCAAAATGTCATTGACCTGATTGCCGATGACCGTGGCGAATTACTGACCGCAGTCCACGGCCGCGAGGTCACAGTCAACAATGAGGCGTTCATTGTGGACATCGAAGGCGTCGTCGTCGAACAGATAGAGCCGAACTGGCGCCTAAAGATACTGAACGTCATCGCCAGCCCGGAGATCGCCATTTTACTTCTCATGGTTGGCCTCTACGGGCTACTGTTTGAGGGCTATAACCCAGGTGCCATCATACCCGGTGTAGCTGGCGTGATCTGTCTACTGCTCGCCGCGTACGCCTTGCAGGTCCTGCCAGTCAACTATGCCGGTCTTGCGCTGATCATCGTGGGACTTGTATTGATCATTGCCGAAGCCTTCGTGCCGAGTTTCGGTGCGCTTGGACTGGGCGGCATCGCCGCTATCATCTTCGGTTCCATCATGATGTTCGACAGCGGCATTCCGGGATTTGGCATATCCATTACATTTGTTGTCGGACTCGCACTCGTGGCCAGCGCTTTTCTCTTCTGGATCGTCACTTATATCATCAAGCTCCGTGCTCGTGGGGCCGTGAGTGGCTCCGAATCAATCGTCGGCGGGATCGCAATCGCCATAGAGCCCTTTACGGGTGACGGTTCCGTCAAGATGGAAAGCGAGATCTGGACAGCCCATAGCGCGGCGCCAATCGAAAAAAATCAAGAAGTCCGGGTGTGCGCAATGAAGGGGCTCGTGCTTGTAGTCGAGCCGCTCGCCGAAGTGCCACCGCCGGACAGCGAACTACAGACATAATCAGGAGGAACTGAACATGTCATTTGTAACCATTCCAGCCATTGCCGCACTCGTTGTCATCTTTCTCTACAACGCAATCAAAATTCTCAAAGAATACGAACGTGGTGTCGTATTCTTTCTGGGCCGGTACCAGAAGGTCAAGGGCCCCGGACTGATCATCCTAATCCCGTTCGTGCAGACCATGGTGAAGGTCGACCTACGTGTCCAAGTTATGGACGTGCCAACGCAGGACGTTATTTCAAAGGACAACGTGTCCGTCAAGGTAAACGCAGTCATCTACTTCCGGATCGTTGACCCGGATAAGGCAGTCATTAATGTCGAAAACGTGTTTGAAGCGATCAGCCAGCTATCACAGACGACCTTGCGATCGGTGCTTGGGCAGCACGAACTGGACGACATGTTGTCGGAACGTGACAAGCTCAATGCTGATATTCAGGCCATCCTGGATCAGCGAACAGATAACTGGGGCACCAAGGTAGCTAATGTCGAAATCAAACACGTCGATCTCGATGAAAGCATGATACGTTCCATTGCCCAGCAGGCGGAAGCGGAACGCGCCCGGCGGGCCAAAGTGATCTCGGCCGAAGGTGAGCGCCAGGCTGCAGCCATCCTCGCAGAAGCCGCAGAAACACTGCAATCTCAGAAACAGGCGTTACAACTTCGTTACCTGCAGACGATGAAGGAAGTTGCAGGCGATAAGACCAACACGATCATTTTTCCACTTCCGCTCGACCTGATCGAACCCTTAATGGAAGTGGGCAAGGCCTTGAAGAAAGACAGCTAATCCGGGTTCACTGTGACCGTGACCTTGACACCTGCTAGGGAGCACCTTGCCGGGAAACGTGTTAAGGGCCTGATTGATTGACGGATAGCTCAAAGAACCAGAACAACTGCGCTGTTTTCAGGTAAAGAAAAGCGGTAAGGGGACCAAAGTTCCCAGCCTAACCCGGCGCATTCGTGCAATGCCCAGGCTAGGTCGACTTTTTAGCTTCCTGCCAAAGATTTTCGAGCTGGACAATGTCAA
>CAZWEW010000230.1:0-3052 GCA_964633055.1 uncultured Woeseia sp.
TAGTGCCGCGCCGTGACCCCGGGGCAGGTGCCCTGGTAAGAGCGGCTTACATTGGAGAACTGGGAAAGCTGGCACTGACCGTGCTGATATTTAGCGCGGTCTTTACGTTGGTGCAGCCGCTCGCGGCAGGCGCCTTGTTTGTCGGATTTATCTCAGCCCAGCTGGTGACGTTTTCAGGGTTTCTGATGCGTGAAGACAAGACGGAAGTGAACGAGAGCAATTAGAAATGGCAGCTGAAGGCGGACACGGGCCGCAGACCTCCGGCGAATACATAACCCACCACCTGCAGAATCTCCAGGTTTGCCGCGTGGATGACCAGTGGGTATGGAACCAATGCGCCGGCAACCCGATGGCGCTGAACGTTGACTCGATGTTCTTCTCGATCTTGCTTGGACTCATCTTCATATGGATCTTTGGTTCGGCGGCGCGAAAAGCCTCGAACCGGCAACCCAGTAAGTTCGTGACCGCCATCGAGATGATCATCGATATTATCGATACCAGCGTCAAAGACACCTTCCATGGCAAGAGCAAACTGATTGCGCCACTAGCCCTGACGATATTCGTCTGGGTGTTCTTCATGAACCTGATGGATCTGATTCCCGTCGACTGGTTGCCGGAAATCGGACTGCTCCTTGGTGTGCCCTACCTCAAGGTCGTGCCGACGACAGATGTGAATATCACTTTTGGGATGTCAATTGGCGTGTTCATGCTGGTTATCTTCTATACACACCTGACAAAAGGACCGCTTGGCCTGATCAAGGAGCTGACGCTGCACCCGATCCAGCCGTCCTTCAGATGGCCGGGCGTCCTCGGTGCTGTTCCTATCATGGCATTCAACTTCATCCTGGAAACGGTTGCGCTCGTCGCGAAACCGCTTTCATTGAGTCTTCGCCTCTTCGGCAACATGTTTGCCGGCGAGCTTATTTTCATCCTGATCGCGATGCTCGGTATCTGGCAGCTGCCGCTGCACTTTGGCTGGGCGGTATTCCATATACTGATTGTCACGTTGCAGGCATACATTTTCATGATGCTGACCGTCGTTTACCTTAGTCTGGCGTCAGAAACGCATTAACTTGAATGAAAAAATCCTTAACTGGAGAGTTTGATGGAAACTGTAATTGGATTCACCGCTATTGCTGTTGCACTGCTGATAGGTCTTGGCGCACTGGGCGTCGGCATCGGCATGGGCCTTCTTGGCGGCCGCTTCCTTGAGGGCGCTGCGAGGCAGCCGGAACTGGCGCCGATGCTGCAGACCAAGATGTTCCTCGTGGTTGCACTGCTCGATGCAGTCGCCATGATCGGTGTTGGTATTGCGCTCTTCTTCGCGTTTGCTAATCCTTTCATTGGTCAGCTGCAGCAAGCGACGGGCGGCTAAGAAAACCGACTACCACTCAAAGAGTTAATTCAAGGAGTCTCTTGTGGATATCAATATGACTCTTATAGGTCAGACGATCGCGATGGTTGTGTTCGTCTGGTTCTGTATGAAGTTCATCTGGCCGCCGATTATGACAGCCATCGAGGAGCGCCAGACCGAAATTGCTGACGGACTCGCCGCCGCTGAAAAAGGGCAGCAGTATCTCGATAAGGCGACAGCCGAAGGTGCGGATGTCGTGGAGGATGCGCGCAAGCAGGCGACGACGATTATCGACCAGGCGCATGCGCGTGCGAATGAGATTGTTGCCGAAGGCAAGGCCGAGGGGGTCAGGGAGCGCGAACGTCAGCTAGCTGCAGCGACCGCCGAAGTCGAGCAGGAAACGAATCGTACACGCGAAGAGCTGCGCGGCCAGGTTTCGGCAATCGCCGTAATGAGTGCGGAGAAGATTCTTCAGCGCGAAATCGATCCTAAAGCTCATGAAGATATCCTGAGCAAGCTCGCGGCTGAGCTGTAAAGCGGACTATCGTCAATGGCAGATAACAACACCATTGCAAGACCTTATGCACGTGCGGTGTTTGAGGTAGCGCGGGAAAACGGAGCGCTCGACGAGTTATCACGATCTCTGGGTATTGCAAAGGACATTCTCGCCGACGGCCAGGTCACGAAGTTTCTCGCAAACCCGGCCCTCGACGACGAAGAGCGACTCAGGTTCCTGAACGACCTGTTCGCAGACTTGGCTGGCGAGGAATCAGTCTTTGCTGGGACCAGTGAACACGGCACGAACTTCCTGAAGCTGTTGCTGGAGTACGGGCGTGTCGATGTGCTGCCAGAGATCAGCGATCGTTTCGATGCATTGAAGGCTGATGTGGAAAACACAGTCGATGTCACTGTCACATCGGCCACCGAGCTTAGCAGCGCTCAGGTGACAGAGATTGAGAGCGCACTAAAATCCCGGCTTGGCAGAGACGTCATTCTGTCGACCGTAATTGATGAAAACCTCATTGGCGGCGCAGTGATTCGTGCCGGCGATGTCGTGATTGATGGATCAGTGCGGGCTAGGCTCGAGGGCCTGTCGAACGCACTGGTCACATAATAAAGGAACAGGAAAATGGCACTCAAAGCTTCTGAAATCAGCGACCTGATTAAAGAGCGAATCGAGAAATTCGAGTCGTCTGCCGAGGCGCGGGACGTTGGCACCGTCATTGGTGTGACGGACGGTATCGTCCGCATCCATGGTCTCGCCGACGCTAAGTATGGTGAGATGCTCGAATTTCCGGGCAACACCTTCGGCATGGCACTGAATCTCGAGCAGGACTCGGTCGGCGCCGTTGTCCTCGGTGACTACAAGCACATTTCAGAAGGCGACACCGTCAAAACGACCGGTCGCATCCTCGAGGTGCCCGTTGGCGAAGCCCTGCTCGGCCGTGTTGTTGACGCGTTGGGCAACCCAATCGATGGCAAGGGCCCAATCGAGGCGGAAGGCACGTCGCCACTTGAGAAAGTGGCGCCAGGGGTCATCGAGCGGAAGTCAGTTGATCAGCCGGTCCAGACTGGCCTGAAGTCCATCGATTCGATGGTGCCGATCGGTCGCGGCCAGCGCGAACTGATCATCGGCGACCGCCAGACGGGCAAGACCGCAGTAGCCGTCGACACGATTATCAACCAGCGCGGAACGGG
>CAZWEW010000231.1:0-3031 GCA_964633055.1 uncultured Woeseia sp.
AAAACCAAGAAGAAGGCCAAGAAAAAAGCCGCAAAGAAAAAAGCGGCTAAACGCAAGACGAAAAAGAAAGCTACTAAGCGTAAAGCCAAGAAAAAGGGAGCTAAGAAAAAGACGGCTAAGGCGCCGCCCGGTGCGTGATCCTTCGAGCTAGAGAGCGGCATCATTTGCTCTCCTGGTCGATTTCAACTCGCAGGCGATGATTGTGCCAAAAAACCGAATGCCGAGCGTTAGCGTTAAGGCAAACAGGGCCAGGGTCATCAAGAGCTCATAGAGACTGTGGCCCGGGCCGTAGACGGTATTTTCCATACCGAACCTCCCTGTCCAGCTGGATTCAGCCTATACTAGATGTACTGACGACATAGACTGCTTTTCTATCACGAATCTTGAGAATGGAACGAGCGGTCAGGTGTTCGTTCGTGTTCACATAGTTTGCGCTGGGCGGGGGTCGCGTGATGTCACGCAAGGAATTGCAGGCAAAATTGTACGCTGCAGGGGTGTTGCCGACTTCGCAGAGGATGGAGGTCGCCGAGCTGGTTTTTAGCAAGTCTCAGCACTTGTGTGCGGGACAAATTCTGGAGACTCTGCACCGCAGAGGCAGCAGCGTTTCCAAGGCGACTGTCTATAACTGTCTGAGAATATTCAGTGAAACGGGTCTGGTGAAGGAAATCAATGTCGATGGGTTCCGGAAGATATACGACTCGACGACACAACCACACCATCATTTTTTGCATGTCGAAACGGGCATGCTTACGGACATCCCTGATGACAAGGTACGGATCCTCGATTTACCGCCGTTACCGAAGGGGACCGAGAAGGACAGCGTCGAGGTTCTGATCCGGATCCGCAACAAGTCGTAGACGAGCCATATCGTAGGCGATATCCCACTGGCGGAGATTGGTTCTCGAGGCTATACTCGCCGCCGCTCAATTGGCCGAAAGGCAGCTGTCGCCGATATAGCTCAGTTGGTAGAGCATCTCATTCGTAATGAGGGGGTCCTTGGTTCGAATCCGAGTATCGGCACCATTTTGAAGCTCTTAGAAACAATCCATATAGGCCCTGCGGCCGTTTTGGACTCCAAGTGGCCACAAAAGCGGCCATACTTTTTCAGTAGTAGAGGCTCGGCTGGTCTCAGGTAGTCCGTCTCTTGGGCGCCCCGATACGTCTGCACGTTTGTTTCGACAATTGATCTCCGCAGGTCGGAAACCTCAGCGCCGCTGCCCCATTACAGTTAGTACCCGTTTGTAATGCTGTAACATCACGTCATGCAGGGGAAAATTGCATTCGAAGAGCATTTCGCGATTGAGGAAACACTCGGTGATACTTGGGCCTTTGCGGGCGATTCCGGTAAGTGGAACGAGTTCACAAGGGAGATTCTCGACCTCGGCGAAACGCGTCTCGGCTATATGGACGATGCCGGCATCGAACTCGCGGTGTTGTCGCTGCACGCCCCTGGCATCCAGGGAATTGTCGATCCAGTTGAGGCGCTGACGATTTCACGTAAGGCTAATAACAGGCTTGCCGCCGCAGTAGCCTCTCGCCCCGAGCGTTACGCTGCACTTGCAGCGCTTCCCATGCATGATGCGGAAATTGCGGTAACGGAGCTGACTCGCTGCGTCACGCAGTTGGGCTTTAAAGGCTGCATGGTCAACGGTTTCCAGCAGGTTGGCAACAGAGACACGGTGCACTATTACGACCATCCTGACTACCGCGAATTCTGGAACGTTGTCGCCGAACTGGATGTGCCGTTTTACCTGCACCCGCGGATGCAGATTCCTTCGAGATCACAGAACTATGATGGCCATCCATGGCTGATGAGCGCACCTTGGGGGTTTGCGGTGGAAACGTCGATCCACGCTCTGCGTCTTTGTGGGTCGGGGGTATTCGATGAGTTCCCCAATCTTCGTATTTGCCTAGGGCACCTCGGGGAGACTATTCCTTTCGGATTGTGGCGGATTGATTCCCGAATGCAGTTCTCACCGCGAGGTTATCGGGGCAAGCGTCCGCTTGGCGACTACTTTCGGGAAAACTTCCATCTGACAACGAGCGGAAACTTCGATGATGCTTCGTTTCGTTGCACGCTTGATGTGTTCGATCATGACCGAATCTACTATTCGGCAGATTACCCGTTTGAACGAATGTCCGACGCATCCGACTGGTTCGATGCAACAGACGTGATTTCAGATGGACTACGAGTTGCGATGGGTAGGACGAATGCGATCCGGCTGTTGAATCTCTCCCTAAATTAGAGGGTAATATCAGGTGTCCATTGTCGTTACCAATATCAAACGTGTATCGCCCGAGATCGTCGAGGCATACGGCGAGCTGGGTGTGGCCACGGTGCACGAGGCCAGCGGTCAACGGGGTTTGCTTGCGCCGAACATGAAGTCAATCTACAGGCCAGCGCACATTGCGGGCACCGCAGTCACCTGCCAGGTGTCGCCGGGCGACAACTGGATGATTCACGTCGCTGTCGAGCAGTGTCAGGCGGGAGATGTATTGGTGGTTACACCGACCGAACCCTGTGTCGACGGGTTCTTCGGTGACCTTCTGGCCACCTCGCTTATGGCGCATGGTGTGCGTGGCCTTGTGATTGATGCAGGTGTTCGCGACATCGCGACGCTGACCGAAATGCAGTTCCCGGTCTGGTCGGCGGCGGTCCATGCGCAGGGGACGGTCAAGGAAACGGTGGGTGACGTCAATATCACGATCTCCTGTGCTGGTCAGGTAGTCAGCCCCGGTGATCTAGTCGTTGCAGACGATGATGGTGTTGTGGTTGTGCGAAGGGAGGAGGCCGAAGCGGTCCTCGAAAAGGCTAGGGCACGTGAAGCCAACGAAGTTGATAAACGCGCACGTCTCGAAGCAGGGGAGCTGACGCTCGACCTTTACGACATGCGTGGTAGCCTTCAGAAAAAGGGTCTTCGTTATGTCTCGTCGGACGATGAACAATGATTATCGACTGCCACGGCCATTACACGACAGCTCCGGCGCCACACCAAGATTTCCGCAAGGCACAGCTCGAACGGCTCGAAAA
>CAZWEW010000232.1:0-3023 GCA_964633055.1 uncultured Woeseia sp.
CATGGGCGGGAGCGTTGTACCCGGAGGATGGGGGGAGCGTGGCATCGGGGGAAAGGGGGCGACGGGTCGTTACGCACGGGGAAATGCCATACCCTACCTAGGAATTTGTCTTGGCATGCAGGTTGCCATCATCGAGGCTGCCCGCGACCTGGCCGGTCTGGAGGACGCGCACAGTACCGAGTTTCATCGCGGGACCGAGCATCCTGTCGTTGCATTGATCACCGAGTGGGAGACGAGCGCAGGAGAACGGGAGGAACGCAGCGAAGATTCGAAGCTTGGTGGCACGATGCGACTTGGTGCGCAGGAAGTGCAGCTTGCTCAGGGGTCGATGGCGACCTCGATTTACGGTAAACCGATGATTTTTGAACGGCACCGTCATCGCTACGAAGTCAACAACCATTATCGCAAGGTGCTTCAGAAAGCCGGCATCGTATTTTCGGGACTATCTGTCGACGACCTTGTCGAGATGATCGAGATTCCGTCTCACCCCTGGTTTATCGCGAGCCAGTTTCACCCGGAGTTTACGTCGAATCCCCGTGATGGCCATCCCCTGTTTACAAGCTTCATAGGAGCGACTGTTCAGGCTCGAAATGACGAACTGCCCAAGGTCGCCGAAGCATGAATCTTTGCGGCATCGAGGTCGGACTGGACAAACCATTTTTCCTGATCGCCGGCAACTGCGTTGTTGAGAGTGAGGCCTCCGCCATTGAAACAGCCGGTGTGCTCAGAGAGATTACGGCAGAACTTGGGATTCCATTTATCTACAAGTCATCATTTGACAAGGCGAATCGCAGTTCACGAGATGGATTTCGTGGTCCGGGTATGCAGGAAGGTCTGAGGATCCTGAGCGAGGTGCGGTCCCAACTCGGTCTTCCGGTGCTCACGGATGTCCACGAAGACACACCCATCGACGAGGTGGCCGACGTCGTGGACGTATTACAAACGCCCGCATTTCTCGCTCGCCAAACCAATTTCATCCTGAAAGTCGCTGGTGCGGGCAAACCGGTCAACATCAAGAAGGGGCAGTTCCTTTCCCCTTGGGAAATGCAAAACGTTGTCGACAAGGCAAAGTCCACCGGCAACGAAGACATCATGGTGTGTGAGCGGGGGTTCTCGTTCGGGTACAACAATCTGGTGTCGGACATGCGAAGCCTTGCCGTGCTCAGGGGAACCGGGTGCCCAGTCGTGTTTGATGCCACACACTCCGTCCAGTTGCCAGGCGGCAAAGGCAGCGCGTCTGGCGGCCAGCGCGAATTCATCCCTGTACTGGCGCGTGCGGCTGTTGCGGCGGGCATTGCCGGGTTGTTCATGGAAACACACGCCGACCCGGATATGGCGCTGAGTGATGGGCCAAATGCCTGGCCGTTGGATCGAATGGCGGGTCTGCTGGAAACGCTTATAGGGCTGGATGAGTGTGTCAAGCAGGATGAATTTCTTGAGGCCGAATTCGGGTTAGGCATCTGAAACACTGCGGCAGTTGAACAGGCTCGCCGGGGTGAGCTGGGATTCGACGTGGGGTTGTGCGGAGTAAACATGTTTGAAATCAGAGAGATGCACGGTCGGGAGATCCTCGACTCGCGTGGTAACCCGACTGTTGAGGCCGAAGTCATGCTGTCGGACGGTTCGCACGGGCGTGCCGGCGTGCCGTCGGGTGCGTCTACCGGAAAGCGAGAGGCAGTCGAGTTACGAGATGGTGATCCATTGAGGTACCTCGGCAAGGGTGTGCAAAACGCCGTTGCCAACATCAACGGTGCCCTAAAAGCGACGCTGACGGGCACACCGTTCGAGGATCAGGCGGCGCTGGATCAATGCATGATCGATCTCGATGACAGCGATAACAAAGGTCGCCTGGGTGCCAACGCACTGCTCGCGGTGTCATTGGCCGCGGCGAAGGCGCAGGCTGTGTCTTCGGGCGTACCCCTGTTCTGCCACCTGGGCAATGACACCACGATGCCGGTACCCATGATGAACATCATCAATGGCGGGGCACATGCCGACAATAGCATCGATATTCAGGAATTTATGATTCTTCCGGTTGGTGCGCCGAATTTCACAGAAGCGCTGCGATATGGGGCCGAAACTTTTTATGCGCTGAGAAGCGTATTGAATGGCAAAGGCTTGAACACTGCGGTGGGAGATGAAGGTGGATTTGCTCCCGATCTGCCGTCCAATCGGGCCGCCCTAGACACAATCGTCGAGGCGATAGAACACGTTGGCTTGTCACTGGGTGACGATATGTTGCTCGGCCTAGACGTGGCGAGTTCAGAGTTCTACAAAGACGGGTGTTACCGCCTCGAGTCAGAGGGGCGCGACTTTGATTCACAGGGTTTCTGCGATTTTCTCGCGGACCTCGTCGGCAGCTACCCAATCATCACTATCGAAGACGGTATGGACGAGGGGGATTGGGATGGCTGGGCCTTGCTGACAGAGCAAATGGGTCGATCTGTGCAGCTCGTTGGTGACGATCTGTTCGTTACGAATACGCGAATCTTGCAGCGAGGTATCGATAAAAAAATTGCCAATTCAATATTGATTAAACCCAACCAAATCGGTACCTTATCGGAAACTCTTGATGCGATTGCAATGGCTGTCGCCGCGGATTACTCGGTCATCGTTTCACATCGCTCTGGCGAGACTTCGGACAGCACGATAGCCGATATCGCCGTCGGAACGCAGGCGACACAGATTAAGACAGGATCATTGTCGCGATCTGACCGAATCGCGAAGTACAATCAGCTCTTGCGCATTGAGGAAGAACTGGGTGAAGAGGCGACTTATGCCGGCCGTGGTGCTTTTTCGGTAACCGTCTGAGATTCAATGGCATTGCTTGGAGTTAGGATCGCTTGAATGCTCGCTGGATATTGATTGTGCTCGCTGTTGCTGTTCTGACCCAGCAGGGGCAGCTGTGGCTGTCCGATAACGGCGTTCGAAAGACA
Source organism: uncultured Woeseia sp. (assembly GCA_964633055.1). Classification (GTDB taxonomy): domain Bacteria; phylum Pseudomonadota; class Gammaproteobacteria; order Steroidobacterales; family Woeseiaceae; genus SZUA-117. The sequence goes on from CAZWEW010000232.1 coordinate 2,937, forward strand.
CGCGATCTGCGTCAAGCGGTCGTCGCACAGCGTGCGCAAAACGAGTCGCTGAGGACGAGGAACAGTGCCCTCGAGGCAGAAGTTCAG
>CAZWEW010000233.1:0-3022 GCA_964633055.1 uncultured Woeseia sp.
GGCCTGCTGGGTACGCGATTCACGATGGAACATGATTTCTATAAAGACATACTGCGGGAGCATGGTTTGAAGGTGTTAACGCCGGCCGTGGAAGATCGTACAACGGTGCATAGGGTCATCTATGACGAACTTTGTCTTGGTCTTATCAGAGATGCGTCACGACAGGAATTCCGGAGCATCATGGATGCCCTGATGGATGCCGGCGCCGAAGCGGTGATCGAAGGCTGCACTGAAATTGGCATGTTGGTGGCCCCCAATGACACTGACATACGTCTCTTCGACACGACGCGGATTCACGCGGAAGAAGCAGTCGCGTATGCGTTGAGTTAGTGGCTGTTTCCTAGTCAACTATTTGGCATTGGCGGTGATCGCCTGCAGAGCGTGGTCCTATGCTGGCAGCTTTTGCGATGCGCCGTTCAAAAGCGGTGCCAGGTAATGTCCCGTAAACGAGGATGTCGTCACGGCAACGTCTTCCGGTGTGCCGCTCGCGATGATTTCACCGCCGCCGTCGCCACCCTCCGGCCCCAGATCGATTATCCAATCAGCCGTCTTGATGACATCGAGATTGTGCTCGATCACGACGACGGTGTTGCCCTTGTTGCGCAATCGATGGAGAACTGCCAGCAGGTGTTCGATGTCTTGGAAATGCAGGCCGGTAGTCGGTTCGTCCAGAATATAGAGTGTACTTCCTGTGTCACGTTTCGACAGTTCCTTTGCCAGCTTGACACGCTGCGCTTCGCCGCCCGACAGGGTCGTCGCGTTCTGGCCAAGTCGAATATAGGACAGGCCGACATCCATCAAGGTTCGTAACTTTTTCGCGATAACCGGAACGTTTTGGAAGAATTCCGACGCGTCCTCGACCGTCATTTCGAGAGCCTCGTTAATGTTCCTTCCTTTGTAACGGATTTCGAGCGTCTCGCGGTTGTAGCGTTTGCCCCGGCAAACGTCGCACGGCACGTAGACGTCCGGCAGGAAGTGCATTTCCACCTTGATAACGCCGTCGCCCTGACAGGCCTCGCATCGACCTCCTTTGACATTGAAGCTGAATCGCCCTGGCATATAGCCGCGTGAACGGGCTTCTTGGGTGCCGGCAAAAAGCTCCCGGATGGGCGTAAACAACCCGCTGTAGGTTGCAGGGTTGGATCGAGGTGTCCTACCGATCGGGCTCTGGCTGATTTCGATGACCCGATCGACCATGTCGAGGCCTGTCATCTTCTCATGAGGCGCCGGGTTTTTGCTTGTACGATTGAGTTGCTCCGCGACCGCCTTGAATATGGTGTCATTGACCAGTGTGGACTTGCCGGAGCCGGAAACGCCGGTGACACAGGTCATCAACCCGAGCGGGATCGACACGTCGACCGACTTGAGGTTGTTGCCCGTCGCGCCTTCGACGACGAGTTGCCGCTTCCTGTCAGCGTTGACGCGTTTCTCGGGGATTTTAATCCGGCGCCGGCCCGACAGGTACTGGCCAGTTAGAGATTCCGCGTTGTCCATGATCTCTTCGGGGCTGCCTTCGGCAACGACCTTGCCGCCATGCACGCCGGCGCCAGGTCCCAGATCGATGACGTGATCGGCAGCCACGATGGCTTCTTCGTCATGCTCCACGACGATGACCGTGTTGCCGATGTCGCGGAGGTGGATTAGCGTCCCCAGTAGGCGCTGGTTGTCGCGCTGATGCAGGCCGATCGACGGCTCGTCGAGAATGTACATGACGCCCACAAGCCCTGAGCCGATCTGGCTTGCGAGGCGGATGCGTTGTGCTTCGCCGCCGGATAGCGTTTCTGCTCTGCGGTTCAGTGATAGGTAGTCGAGACCGACGTCACTCAGGAAGCCGAGACGGTCGCCGATCTCCTTGACGATTTTCTCCGCTATCGTCGCCCGCCAGCCCTCAAGCGTCAAATTACGAAAGAATTCACGGGCGTGGCCGACGGACAGGTCGCTGATTTCAGGTAGCGCCCTGTCCGTGATAAAGACATTTCGTGCCGAGCGGTTGAGCCGAGTACCTTCGCAGTCAGGGCAGGACTGGCTGTTCAAATATCGAGCCAGTTCTTCACGGACGGCGTTGGATTCGGTCTCGCGATAGCGCCGGTCGAGGTTCGGAATGACGCCTTCGAATCGGTGTTTTTGCTTGACCTCCATGCCGCGAGTGTTCTCGTAGTAGAACTCGATCTTTTCCTTCCCGCTGCCGTAAAGGACGATCTGTTGCAGTGTCTCCGGCAGGTTGCTGAACGGCGTCTCGATGTCGAAGTCGTAGTGCTTTGCGAGGCTCTGGATCATCTGAAAGTAATAGGTCGTCTTCCGGTCCCAGCCACGAATCGCGCCACCGGCCAGTGACAGATCCGAATTGACAATGACCCGGTCCGGGTCAAAGAACTGTTTGACGCCGAGGCCATCACACTTCTGGCAAGCGCCGGTCGGATTATTGAACGAGAACAGGCGCGGTTCGAGTTCGGTCAGGCTGTAGCCGCAGATATTGCAGGCGAAGCGATCGGAAAAAACCAGTTCTTCGGTGTCGACATCGTCCATGAAGGCAATCCGTGCCGTGCCGTCGGCCAGTCGAAGTGCTGTCTCGAATGACTCGGCGAGCCGGAGCTTCAGGTCGTCCTTCACCTTGAATCGATCGACGACGGCTTCGACATTGTGTTTCTTTTTGAGATCGAGCTTTGGCTGGTCATCCAGTTCGCAGACCTCGCCGTTGATTCTTGCACGTATGAAACCTTGCGCCATCAGGTCCTGCATCAATTGCACATGCTCGCCCTTGCGCTCAACCACGACCGGCGCCAGCATCATCAGCCGGCTGCCCTCGGGCAGCCTAAGCACCTGGTCGACCATTTGGGAGACGGTTTGTGCTTCGAGATTGATCCCGTGGTCCGGGCAACGGGGTGTGCCGGCGCGGGCGTAGAGGAGGCTCACGTAGTCATAGATTTCCGTGACAGTGCCCACGGTAGAGCGTGGATTATGCGAGGGCGATTTTTGTTCGCTCGATATGGCTGGCGACAGACCGTCGATATGATCGACGTCG
>CAZWEW010000234.1:0-3010 GCA_964633055.1 uncultured Woeseia sp.
GGAAAGGTCATGACCAAGCTGATAAGAAAGACGAGCAGCGCGGCAACAATCGTTCGTTTCATGTGCTTGTCAGGGCGTTAGAGCTGCAAGGTAATACTCGAATTGACGCGTCCCGGGCTGCCGCTGGAAGCAACACTGAAACTGCCGGACTCAACCTGGAGTCCGTACTGGAGATGTATGTCACCCAACCAGAGCACCAGGTCATCGAAAGCTGCGCCCTCAAACTCAACGCGAATCCCGGTACCGGATGGCGTTGGTTGGCTTCTTTGCAGGGCAGGAGTTAGTCCCCGTTGCCGCAGGCTGCTATCAATGATGACAACCAATGACTGGTTTTGTACCAGCGCGGCTGGCTGTGAGTTTGCCGAAGCTTGAACCTGACCTCGCATCGGTCGCAGTTGAGCCAGCGAACGCTTCCAGTCATCAACCCGTGCTGTTACCCCGGTATGACTATCAGACAACGGCACCCAAAGGCCGAACCAAGCGACTGCGAAAATTATGACCACTGCACCAGCGGTCACAATAATGCTCTCTCTTTCCTCCAATGAATCGAACCAGTCCTTCACGATCCCGAGACCTCCTGGATCTGGATGCGACTATTCCATTGGTCACCATCCTGATCCATAGACTGGATGGCTGCCCGAAACTTTCCGGTCTCGCTGATAGCCTGCTGAACGTTATCCAGCGTTGCGACGTCGGGGGCCGATACACGAATGTCGACGATACCGGCCCGAAAACTGATTGCTTGTATCTGTGCTGTCCGGTTCTGTTGAATGGCCCTGCTGAGCTGTTCCATTGACTGCAGAAACACAGGGGCGGATTCAACGGCACCTGTCCGTCGCTTCAATGATTCGATGACCGCGACCGGATCATCCGTCTCTAGTGCTCCCGGCAGCATCTGGCGGTATTCGTTGTTAAATGTGTGCCGAAGGTCAGCCTCCTGCCGGTTCAAGAGATAAAGATCCAGTGCTCTCGCGCCGACAAGCACTAGGCTGAAAGCGATCATCAGCATGGCGGCATACTTCCAAAGCTGAAAAAGTCCGCTGTATTGTTTCTTGCGTGCATACTGGCCTTGAAGCAGATTAATACCATTGCCGGTGGCAACAGTCGCGGCCAGCCGTGTCGTTACGCCGTCGGGCACCAGTTTAACGTCTACGCTACTCATTTCCTGCCGCAGGGCGACCCAGTCGTGCTGGTAACGTGTTTCGTCCTCTCCTTCGCAGTAGACCAATAAATGATGCGATACCGGCGCAGGTGTCTCCGGATCGCGGCTGTCGGTATCGAGGGCTCCGATCGCGGCAAGTGCATCTCTAGGGCTGATGCCTTGCATGACGAGTTCGATATCTGCGCCATCGTTAATGAACACGGAATCACCGGAGATGAGCATGCTGATGGTTCCCGGGATTCGCGCCAACCCATAGCTCTCAGCAACTATGGAGTCGGCTTCGATTCCTGCTAGGTCCAGTGCAGAAAGCCATTTCACCATACGTTCGTGGCTGACGACACTCACTGGGGTACGGCCGTTTGACCGCCGATTGCCGGCGGCGAAATGAAGACCCTCAACGTCTTCGGCAAGGTATTCCTCCAACGCGAATGGCAGAGCAGCGAGCAGCTTGGCTCCCTTTACAGGGATATCGATACTGGTTGTTAGAACTTCCTCGCTGGGTACGAGCACAATTACCTGGCGTTCACCAATCTCTGCTGTGGCCTCCTGTAATGAGCCATCTGATGGTGAACTGAGCCGAGCGCCGGAGGAATCGATGGCGCGCCAGTGAGCCATGCCTACCTGATGCTGATCGATTCGAATAACCAGGTATTCGGACATGTCAGGTGGTTCCGAGACTGCGAAGGATCGGTGTAACCGTGCCGGTATTCGCCACACGTTGTAAAACGCTGTATAGCGTGATTCGAACGGTATCAATCCGGACGATCACCTTCAATCTAAAAAAGCCTGATGATTCAGACAGTTCTTGCAGAACTTCGGGCGTGACAAGGGCAGAGAATGACCCTTCCATATCAACAAACCCCCCACTTTCCCGCGCCTTTATGAGGCTCTCAACATCACCTGTCGTCAGGTTCTCAGACAGTGATTGCAGTACAGCGGGCGTTGCCGTATTGACATTGATTGCCGTTCGGCCGGGCAGGGCGACAATATGTGGTTCTAGGATTCGGAATGTAGCTCGATCCATACCCTCGATGGCGGCAAGTTCGCTCACACTTGACAACGTCTGATTTGCAGTCCGGTATGGGGGCAGTCTGCTCGTATAAATCGCGTCCTCCGCACCATCGGGAAAGGATGTGTCAAAATTACTATCGATCCAGTCAGCGGTGAGACCCGCATAGCGGGGATCGAGGCCCAGCGCATTGAGTAATCGACGGAACTGTTCGAGCGACTTCTCAACCACTTGCCCGTCCTCGTCGACAAGGTTGTTCACATTGAAACGGCCTTGAAGGTCTTCGATATTCCCGAATACTTCACCACCTTCAATGGGCAGTCCGGGTAATTCACTAGCCCAGACCTCTCCGAGATGATCTGTCGCGTTATCTCCACCGTCCTGGCGCAGGATACTAATTACCCAGCTCTCCGCACCCAGTGCGACCTGGACGGCCTGATCACGCCCCAGATTGACCAGCGTCCGCCTGACATCAAGTGCATTGTCCCAAGCGAGATTTGCGGCCACCATCGTCGCGATCGCTGAAATCAGCATAGCGGTAATCAGTGCCACACCTCGGTCCCGGCGAGTGGTGATAGCTCGACGAAGATTCATGGTGCCACCTCAATGAGTCGTCGTATTTCCCCTTCGTTCTCGAGCAGCAGCCCGATCTCAATTCCCCGCGGTCGCTGTCTCGCCCCGAGCATGTCGGGTCGATTGAGTGGTGGCCAATGGTCAGAATAGTCATTCTCATCCACGAGGAAGCGGAATTGCAGTCTTTCGACCCCATTGAGCAAAGTGACACTGACCGGTTCGTTACTCAGCGTTCGGTCCAGCGCATACCAGTGGTATCGAATCAG
>CAZWEW010000235.1:0-2955 GCA_964633055.1 uncultured Woeseia sp.
GATTGTCGCAAGTTCGCCGCTCGTCCCCGGCAACGATCCGACATTGCTGTTCACGAATGCCGGCATGGTGCAGTTCAAGGACGTCTTCCTTGGCGACGACAAGCGCAAGTACAAGCGCGCGGTGACCTCGCAGCGCTGTGTGCGCGCGGGTGGCAAACATAACGATCTCGAAAACGTGGGCTATACGGCACGGCATCACACCTTCTTCGAGATGCTCGGCAATTTCAGTTTTGGCGACTATTTCAAGGAAGAGGCCATTAAGTTTTCCTGGGCGTTCCTCACAGAAGTGCTCGAACTTCCGGAAGAGCGGTTGTGGGTTACTGTTTTCGAGGACGACGACGAAGCCGCCGATATTTGGCTGAAGACGATGAAAGTTGATCCCGATCGCTTCACGCGAATGGGCGAGAAAGACAATTTCTGGGCAATGGGCGATACAGGGCCTTGCGGTCCCTGCAGCGAAATCTTTTTCGATCATGGTCCGGATATCCCGGGAGGACCCCCGGGGTCACCTGACGAAGACAGCGACCGCTATGTCGAGATCTGGAACCTCGTCTTCATGCAGTTCGATCGCTCGGCCGATGGCGAGATGACACCGTTGCCGAAGCCCTCCGTCGATACCGGCATGGGCCTCGAACGTACAGCCGCGGTGATGCAGGGCGTGCGCAGCAATTACGAGATTGACCTGTTTGCTAACCTGATCGAGGCGACGGCCAATATCATTGGTGTCGACAATGATAGATCGAGCTCGTTAAACGTTATCGCCGATCACATCCGCGCCTGTGCATTCCTGATCACAGACGATGTATTGCCGGGCAACGAAGGTCGCGGCTACGTTCTGCGCCGCATCATTCGCCGCGCTGTTCGGCATGGCAAGAAGCTCGGTGTCAACGACAGCTTCTTTTTTAAACTGGTTGATCCGCTTTGCAGGGAGATGGGTGAAGCCTACCCCGAACTGGTCCGGGCGAAGCCGCACGTTGAGAAAGTGCTGGAAAAGGAAGAGCTGCGCTTTGCAGAGACGCTGGACCAGGGCATGGAGATCCTCGAAGACGCCATCGCGGGTCTCGATGGCGGAGAGTTGCCGGGCGAGGTGGTATTCAAGTTGTACGACACCTTCGGTTTTCCGGTGGACCTGACCGCGGACATCGCGAGGGAGCGCGAACTGACTGTTGATCAGGCCGGTTTCGAGGTACAGATGGAAGCGCAACGCGACCGTGCGCGCGCCGCGAGCAAGTTTAGCGCAGATGAGAGCGACACGATCAAGACCAACGCGGTTACCGACTTCACAGGCTATGAAGTCGTCGAAGACGATAGCAGGATTGTTGCCCTCTTCAAGGACGGCGCGGAAGTCGACGCACTGGATTCGGGCGATTCCGGCGTGGTGGTGCTCGACTCGACGCCGTTCTATGCAGAAAGCGGCGGCCAGATTGGCGATACCGGGACCATCGAATCGAAGGAGGGGTGTTTCAGGATTGCCGACACACAGAAATCAGGAAAGGCCAACCTTCACTTCGGATCGGTGGAACGCGGGAGGCTCAAGATGGGTAGTTCGGTTGCGGCTACCATTGATGCCGATCGTCGCCGTGCGATCGTCCTGAATCACTCGGCCACCCACCTGATGCATGCGGCGTTGCGCAGTGTTCTGGGCGACCATGTCCAGCAGAAGGGGTCGCTGGTCGCGCCTGATCGTTTGCGGTTCGACTTCTCGCATTATGAGTCGGTGTCATCCGAGCAAATTCAGTCGATCGAAGACCAAGTGAACGAGCAGATACGTCGCAACACACCGACCGAAATCCGGCACATGGAGTATGACGACGCGGTAGCCTCGGGCGCGATTGCACTTTTCGGTGAAAAATACGAAGACGAAGTCCGCGTGCTGAATTTCGGCGATGGCTATTCGGTCGAACTCTGCGGTGGCACTCATGTCAGCGCGACGGGCGACATCGGGCTTTTCAAGATCACCTCTGAAGGCGGTGTTGCTGCCGGTGTGCGCCGGATCGAGGCGGTCACCGGGAAGGGTGCGCTCGAGTGGGTGCAAGCGAACCAACGCTCACTGGAGAATTTTGCGTCGTTACTGAAGAGTGCCCCGGAGCAGGCTGCCTCCAAGGTGCAACAGTTGCTCAAGCGGCAGAAGGAACTGGAGAAGGAACTCGCCGCGACCCGGCAGCAGCTACTGACGGGGAGCGCTGACGGGGTTGACGAGGTTGCTGAGGTCGACGGCATCAAGGTCATGGCCAGGCGTATGGACGGCGCGGATGCCAAGACCCTGAGGGACGCGGTCGACCGGTTCAAGGATAAGCTCCAGAATGCGGTTGTCGTGCTTGGCTCAGTAGAAAACGGCAAAGTCCGGCTCGCCGCAGGCGTCACCAAAAACAATACCGACCGAATCAGGGCGGGTGATGTGATTGCCCCGGTTGCCCAACAGGTCGGTGGCAAAGGTGGTGGACGGCCCGATTTTGCACAGGCCGGTGGTAGTAACCCGGAGCGACTGGATGAAGCGCTGGCCTCGGTTGCTGACTGGGTTTCTGGTCACCTCAGTTAGCTTTTTCCTTGAAATAAAGGAACTTAGCAGCACAATCTCATCTTCTTAAAACATAAAAAGTCAAATTCGTCTACAATAACAAATACTTAAGAAGAAAAGGCAGCGTAGCAAGGGCAGGGCACAACAGCCCGGATGCCCGTATACGGCAGGAGTAGGAAGTCATGCTGATATTGACGCGACGTGCCGGTGAGGCCGTGATGATTGGGAGCGATGTCACGATTACGGTCCTGGGAGTGAAGGGAAACCAGGTTCGTATCGGAATTAATGCCCCGAAAGACGTGGCCGTGCACCGCGAGGAAATCTACGAGCGGATCCAGAGCGAAAAGATTGCCGAGGCAGAAAGCGAAGAGGAATAGCCCATTTATCTGGCTTTACCTCGACGAATCTCGACAGTAGACTTCAGCACCCCAGTCTGC
>CAZWEW010000236.1:0-2939 GCA_964633055.1 uncultured Woeseia sp.
TGCGGCAAACTCATCAACTACCCGAAGGAAGCCGCGGCGTATGAACGTTTCCTGTCACAGCGGGAGTCTTTAAACACTTTTGCGTCGCGCTGTGTGGAAATCGTGCGCGAAACGCCAGACAGGGGCGTCGTCGCCTGCTGTCATAACGACATTATCGCGGGCAATGTCATCGACAACGGAGATCTCAAGCTCATCGACTGGGAATACGCACTCGACAACGACCCGCTGTTTGATATCGCCTGTGCGATCGCTTTCCATGACCTCGACGAAAGACACTCGGCAATTCTGCTGGATACCTACGCAGCAGGAGCAGGCGTCGATGAACGCGAGCGTCTGGCGGAGCAGCAGCGAACCTGCGATGCGCTCCACTGGCTCTGGTTTGCTGCCCGGCAGGCCGTGTCGCCGAATGGGTTGCAGACGCGGCATATGGAACGCCTGCAGCAACGTATCCATTGATCACGGGAGCTTGGAGGCTACCAGCTGTTTCGTAGTTCCCTCAGTTTGAGAAATACATCTTTACGAGTTGGCGAGCTGCCTATTTCGGGAAACTGCTCGACCAGCCGCGCGATAACTGAAGGATTTTCCAGGCGAAAGAACGTATTCATTTTACGCTCCATTGCGAGGGTGGTGACTAGTGCATCGTTTGGGTCCTGGTTCTCGTATTGTTCGATCATTCGCAGAGCGGTCGCATTGTCAGGCTCCCTGTTGAGAGTGAATTGCAGATTATTGATCAGGTAGTCGTGACCCGGATAGATCAGCGTGTCCTCAGGGAGTTTTTCGAGCTGGGATTCGAAGGTTTCGTACAACTCGTTCGGATGCCCGCCGTTGTGGCAGTTACCGGCGCCGGCATTGAACAGGGTGTCGCCACTGAACAGTGCTGGTTGTTCCGTATGTGACAACACGCAGATATGACTCATCGTGTGGCCAGGTGTATCTAGGCACTCCAGTTCGACGGTGTTGCCGACGTTGATAATGTCTCCGGCGCTGACACCTCGGTCCACGTTTGAAATCCTCCGTCCGGCGTTCTGGTGGGCAATGATCTTGGCGCTTGTCGCCTTGACCATCGCGCTGTTGCCGCCGGTGTGGTCGCCGTGTTCATGCGTATTCAGAATCTGGGTGATCGTCCAGCCTCGGTCCTTGGCGGCGACAAGACATTTCTTGTAATCCAGCGGATCGACAGCGAGTGCATCGCCGTTCTCGGGGCACGCGACGAGATAGTTGAAGTTTCGGTATGCATTTCCGGTCCAGACCTGTTCGACGATCATTATTCCATCCTCAATTCAAGCAATCGGCGCTGTTGTTTCGCCGATGGGTGCGATTTCGATATTGTCTCGCGGTATGCCGCCTGCGACCAGTTCGTTAGTAATATAACCGGCGACTTCCGGAACATTGTCGAGGTTCTTCCATGTTTCCACCTCCACATTGTGTTCATAGATTTCGGGTGTCTTCCGGGCATGCTCAGAGTCGATAACTTGCGCCGGCGCCGCAAGGAGAAAGAGGAAGATTGTGGGCAGGGTGATTGACGCTTGTCTCGTTGTAATTTCGTGCACAGGGTGATGGGTTGCAAGACTATTGTAGGCCAGCTGTCGAAAGGTTCGACGTTTGACATTCTGCGGATCAAACATGATCGGCCAGTATTGACGGGTACCTATTGATCTTTCACAAAACAATAATTTATTCTTACCCGTCAGTCGGGCATATGACGAGAACAGTGGTCGATCTAAACGGTCCAGCCAGCGGTCTATAGTCGCGTCATGGGCGATTCTGTGGGATTTGATGCGAACTAAGAATAACAACGGTTTTAACCTCCGGCTTTTGCAGGGTGCTGCTTGGGTGCCGTTGCTTACGGTTGCGTGGCTGCAGCTAACGCTGGCGAGTCACCACTTCGACCATGTCGCAGAATACTTCTCCGATTCTTGCCACGTCTGCATGCAACTGGATCGCCTCGATGACACCAGTGTCGATCATTCGGGGCTGGAGACACCTACTTTTCTTCCCACCGCGGCGCAGGTCGTCGGGACTCATGGCGTCCTCAATCGCGCGCTAACCCGGCAGTACGATTCGCGGGCACCTCCGCAACTCTGACATTTCTCCAAACGGAAATTATTCCTGGGCACGGGACACGCTTTGACAGTGTCGCGTCCTACTCCGGTCGTATGACCGAACAAGAAATTCAGAGATACTAGACATGAAAAATTCAAACCGTATTGTGGCGGCTTCTGCCGTTTCAATTATCGTTGTTTCAGCAAATGTGCATGCACAGGATGACGATGATGCCCACCATGAGATCGATCAGGTCATCGTGACTGTAGCTCCACTGTCTCGCACCGTTGAGGAATTGGCGCAACCCACAACGATACTTCGAGGCGATGAACTCATCAAAAAGCAATCGACCAGTATTGGTGAAACGTTGTCGCAGGAGCCGGGACTCAGCTCGACCTATTTCGGGCCTGTTTCGTCACGGCCGGTGATTCGGGGCCAATACGGTGAACGAGTCCAGGTCCTCGTCAACGGCCTGGACTCGCTCGATGCGTCAGCGCTTAGCGAAGATCATCAGACGACAGTTGAGAGCTTGCTGGCGGATCGCATCGAGATCCTTCGGGGGCCGGCGACGCTGCTTTACGGTAGCGGCGCTGCAGGGGGTCTTGTCAACGTGGTGGATACGCGTTTTGTCAAACAACCGCTCGACAAGTCGTTCTCCGGTGGTGTGGCATTAGGAGCTGACACTGCCGTCGGCAATCGCGATGCGGCCGTCCGTACGCAATTCGGGAACGGGCCAATCGCCATAAGCGCCGATTTCTTTACGCGCTCAACCGACAATATTGAGATTCCAGGGTTTGCCGAATCCGCGGCTTTGATGGCTGCTGAGGAAGAAGAGGGTCACGAGGAGGAAGAAGGCCATCATGAGGAGGAAGAAGCTTTTGGTGTCGTTGAGAATA
>CAZWEW010000237.1:0-2910 GCA_964633055.1 uncultured Woeseia sp.
TTCGCGAACACGACATCATTATTGCGACGATCCATCGTTCGGCTAAGGTCACGTTACATTGGCAGGAAAATGTTGATCAGTATGTAGGGTCGATGAGTGGAGTCGAGTTCAGGTCAGAAGGCCCGAAGTCACATACTTATCGAACTACTAGACACCGATGATGATGTGTCACAAACCAGAACACAGACGGCAGATTAAATAAAAAATGATTGGTGATGACATGGTTATTTCATACAAAGTTGATACAAACTTTATAAAAAAGATAGTTAAATCAATATCTTAAAACCATATTTTTATTGAGTGGGAATGGTCGGAATGTCGACGACCAAATTAGGATGAACTGGAGCGACAAAGATATCGGTTTCATGCAGGCTGCGATATTGGAGGCTGAAATTGCGGCATCTGAGGAGGAAGTGCCGGTTGGTGCTGTCCTGATCAGGAATGGAGAAATTATCAGTCGCGGTCGGAATCGTCCCTGCAGGGACGATGATCCAACCGCTCACGCCGAGATCGTGGCCATTCGCAGAGCAGCTCTTAGCGTGGAAAACTATCGGCTCAATGGCATGACGCTTTACGTGACGTTAGAGCCCTGTGTGATGTGTGTTGGGGCGATGTTGCACGCACGCATTGCACGCCTGGTTTTCGGCGCTCACGATCCGAAATCGGGTGCGGCGGGCAGCGTGCTGGATCTTTGCGACGAGAGTGCTCTAAACCATCGTATTGAAGTCAATGGCGGACTGCTCGACATGCAGTGCGGAGGGCTTCTTAAGGACTTTTTCGAAAAAAAGCGCTAGCCCGATCCTTTTGCTTACAAGTCGGTTCAGTATTTTCTTGCGGCGAAATCGTGTTGACTATTGCGCCGAGGTGTTAGGTGTGTCGTTTGCATCCGTGACGAATACGACGATCTCATCTTCTTCCGTGACTTCTTCCTGTTCTTCGTTCTCGGTTAACCACTTGATGATATTGTAGTACGCCCTGATGTTGTTCACGTAGAGTACTGGTTCCCACCCTCTGGCATATCCATAAGGCACCCGGGTGTACCATTCCCGCTGCGCGAGCAGGGGGAGCGCCTCGGAAAGATCGATCCATTTGTCGGGGTCGCCACCCTGCCACTCGACTATCTGGCGAGTGTCCTTCACGTGGTTGAAGCCGACGTTATAAGCTGCCAGGGAAAACCAGGTGCGGTCCGGTTCGTGGACGCTGTCCGGTATTCTCTCGGTCTGCCTCGCATAAAATTGTGCCCCGCCCCAAATACTGCTGGTCGGGTCCATCCGGTCATCGATATCCAAGTAGTCGGCGGTAGCTTCGGTTAGCATCATGATCCCGCGTACGCCGGTCGGTGATACTGCATGGGATAGCCAGTGAGATTCCTGGTAACCCAGTGCAGCAAGGAGACGCCAGTCCACGCCCCAAGTTTCACCTGCCTCTTCGAATAACTGACGATACCGGGGCAGCCTGGTTTTGAAATGGCGGATGAAAGCACGGGTGCCGACATAATCGAACTTTTCAGTGTGACCGAAGTAACGATCATTGACCTGGGCAAGTACGCCTGCCCGATTCGCCCTGATTAGGTACGCATCCGCAGCTTCGAGCAGACTGTCATCTTCCTGCTTGGGAAAAGCCCAGGCGATCGGATCGGCAATCTTGAGGTCCAGGGCGATCCGCAGGTCTGGATAGAAGTGACGTTGAATACCGAACTCAGTGCTGTCCGCAATCGTGAATTCGACTTCACCGAGAACGACCTTTTTGAGGAGATCTGCTACTTCGTCCTCGGTATTTTCAGACCACTCAAGGTCCGGGTGCGCGACTCCCAGAGCATGCATCATTTCAGAATGACTACTGCTGGCGACGACTTCGACCGAGCGACCGATGACTTCTTCTATGCTACGCGGCTTTCCGGTGCCGAGCTTGTATATCAGATGCATGTCGACCGTGTTGTAAGGGTGTCCGAAGTCGAGATGCTCGCGACGAGATTCCGTGCTCGACAGACCAGCGGCCGCCATGTGCGCTCCCCCGTCAGCAAGGTACGGCATGATTTCGGAAACGTTGTCCACGGTTTCGATGACGAGAGTGACCCCCAGCTGATTGGCTAATCCGTGCACGAGGTCGTATTCGGGACCTGCGGGGCCTTCGGGTCCGACAAAGTACGCAGTGGGGGAGTTGCGGGTCACGACGCGAAGCTCGCCCAGTTCCAGCACCTGGTCGAGTGTCGATGTCGGCGGCGAACAGGTCGCAATCAATGACGCCATCAGCAATGCGATGAACGAAAGTCTCAAATCAAGTCTCCGATGGTCTTACCGGCATCCTCGGGCACCGGTCAGGCCCTTGTACTTATGACTCTTGGTTGTGCTCGAAATGCGTTCTTCGGTACAACCGTTCAATCGCTACACGCTACAGCTTTTTCTATGTATTCAGTAACTTAGGAAATAGTTTCTGCAGCGACGCATAAATTACCGTAAGCGCTGGCCGATTTCAGCGTCAGGGGCTCGCCGCCAATCAGGCCTAGCTCTAGCTGATGATTATAATCACTTATTTATCAGCTAGTTAATGAAGATATTGTCAAAAAGTCGGAAATCGGATCATTTGGCAAATTCCGAGGTTTCTCCTTCATGTTGCGCGATCCTTGCTGCCTGTGTGTAGAATCTCGCCGCTCGGAGAGGTGCCGGAGTGGTCGAACGGGGCGCACTCGAAATGCGTTGTCCCCTCGCAGGGACCGGGGGTTCGAATCCCTCCCTCTCCGCCATTTTAGAGCACTAATCCGTTGATAATATTAGGTAATGACTAGTGGGTAATCCCGCATAAAAGCCCACATTTTTGTTTTTCGATATGTTTGTTTGACCGCTTTCACCTGTATTAACAGGCCAATAACAGTTAGGCGACAAAAATTGTTTTTGAGTTCCATAACTATTC
>CAZWEW010000238.1:0-2886 GCA_964633055.1 uncultured Woeseia sp.
TGAGTCCGGAGACCGGCCTGCTGATCCATCCACAGTTCGATCGCGGCGGGCGATTGTTGGGAACCGATTCTCCCGATTCTCCCCTCCCCGATCGTTGACAACACGCAGGCACGGGGGTCCTCGCGGGAGAATAATGAATGTCTCGATATGCACTTTTTGTCGTTGCGAGCGCCGGTCTCGCCGTAAGCCCGTTCGCCTTCGCACAATCCTCACCCGCTGAAGAAAACAACCTCGATCAGATCATCGTCACGGGTACGCGTTCACCGATTAGCGTAAATGTTCTCGGTAATGCCACGACGGTCATTGACCGGATGGAAATAGAGCGACTTGAAGCGCGCTATGTCTCCGACCTGCTTCGCAAGGTACCAGGTTTTGCCGTCAGCCAGTCCGGTGGCTTCGGGTCCCAGACGCAGGTCCGTGTGCGTGGTGCCGAAGCGAACCATGTTCTGGTCCTGATTGACGGCGTACGAGCCAACGACCCGGCGACCGGCGATGAATTCCGGTGGGAATACCTGACGACAGGCAACATTGACCGTATCGAAATCGTCCGTGGACCGCAAAGCGCACTGTGGGGCAGCGATGCCGTTGCAGCCGTCGTCCATGTCGTCACAAATCGCAATGTCAGCGAACCTTCGTTCAGTGTCTACGCAGAAAGTGGCTCGCACGCCACAGGAAACATCGGTCTCAAGGGCTCGACAGGCTCGGATCACTGGTCGCTGAACGGCGGCTTCGAATATCTCGACACCGGCGGTATCAGCGTTTCGAGAACCGGCGACGAGAAAGACGGATCGAATATCGCAACGATGTCGCTCGGTGGCCGCCTGCAGGCCACTGAAGCGCTAACATTTGACATCGGCGTTCGCGTCGCGGACTCATTGTCCGAATATGATCCCATTGACTTCTTCATGACGGGGCTGCCGATCGATGGTGACTACATACAAGAAGCCGACAATCTGTACGCCGACATCAGAACCACGCTGAGGTGGCCGAACAGCCGATATGCACACAGGTTGTCGGTTCGGCAATTCGTTTCGGACAACCGTAACCTAGTCGAGGGTATCGAAGAATCTTCGACTGCAGCAAGCAGAACCTCGCTGATGTACCAGTCTGACATCGCGCTGGGAGTTCACCGCCTGTCACTCGCACTCGAACACGAGACAACCGACTTCGAACAGCGCGGCCCGATCGTATTTGGGGACCCTAACCAAGATCAGGACGTTGACGTCACCAGTTTTGTCGCGGATTTCGGAGCAAACCTGTCGGAACAACTTACTGTTCTATTGAGTGCGCGGTTTGACGACAACAGTGACTTCGACAACGCGACCACCGGACGCGTATCGGTAGCTTACCTGCTATCGGACAGGATGAAGTTACGTGCGAATGTTGGCACCGGGCAAAAGAACCCCACCTTCATCGAGCGATTCGGCTTTTTCCCCGGCCAGTTCATCGGCAATCCCGCGCTGCACCCGGAAAGGTCGACATCCTATGAAGTCGGCGCCGACCAAGAACTTGGTGACGGCGCCCTGACCCTGGGCATCACGCTCTTTCAACAGGATCTCACAGACGAGATCAATGGTTTCATCTTCGACCCGGTGACATTTCTCTCCACGGCCGAGAATATCGCAGCCAACAGCGAACGCAACGGCGTGGAGATTGCAGCCGGCTGGCGTGCGACGGAACGTTTTGAAATGGCCGCCAACTACACCTATACGGACGCGACGGAACAGGACTTAGCTGGCCAGGACATCAGGGAGTTGCGGCGGCCGCGCCATTCGGGGAGCCTATCCGCCGACTACCTTTCGTCCGACGAACGATTCAGAACCAGTCTGTCCGCCAGCTATGACGGTACTCGAAGTGACATTTTTTTCCCGCCGTTCCCCCAGCAAGCGGAAAC
Source organism: uncultured Woeseia sp. (assembly GCA_964633055.1). Classification (GTDB taxonomy): domain Bacteria; phylum Pseudomonadota; class Gammaproteobacteria; order Steroidobacterales; family Woeseiaceae; genus SZUA-117. Next base: position 1,895 of record CAZWEW010000238.1, read on the forward strand.
CGTGGCGCTCCACAACTACTGGCTCCTCAACCTCACGTTTCATTATCGCGCAACCGATACGATCACGGTCTTCGCACGAGGTGCAAACCTGATAGATGAAGACTACGAGCAGGTTTATGGCTACCAGACGCCCGGTATTACGGGATACATCGGGATAAGGGCGTCATTCGGCACTGGCTCACGATAATCGGACGAATCGTCGGCGACCCATGACACCGTTTTTTACCTTCAAGACGGGTATCGCTTCGGGCGATGACTGCAGAAGTACTAGACGTTCGACGCCGGATTACTCCCGTGAACCCCGTCGTTTTCGCAATATGGCTGGAAGACCCTCACGAACATCCGGCGTCCACGCGGGAACCAGAACAATCATCACAAGGCTTTCGATCCCGCCCAGGAAACAGATCGCCGCCGTGATATAGAAGAACCATGCGAAGAAATCAAAAAACAGAAGCACCATAACGAAAGTGCCAAACATCAGCATACCGAACTGAGCCAGGCGCGTGTGAAAGCTCGCCAGACGACCATAGCGAACAAGCGCCGTGACGTGCACGATGGTCCAGATTACGATCACTAAGCTGAAGGCCAGCCACTCGTTCAGAAATACCTGCGACTGCAACTGCCAGATACCGTAGAGCGAGACGATGATCAACAATAAATCAGCAATCGAATCCAGCAATGCACCCAGCGCACTCGTCCATTCGAACCGACGGGCGATCCAGCCGTCCAGGACGTCTGACAGGCCGGCGGCAAGCAATAACCAGGCAAACGTTCGCTGCTCCTGTGCGAACGCCAGCCAGATCAGCACCGGCACCGCCGACAGCCTGACCAGTGAAATGACATTGGGTATGTACTTTAATTGCATGACTTCCAGTGATTTTCCTGAGCTGATCCTTGCCGTAACTGGGCTCCATCATTTCCCGAATGATACATTTTCTGTCCGCAGCACCGCTAACACGGCTCTGACTTGCTGCCATTCGATGCGCCTAGTT
>CAZWEW010000239.1:0-2874 GCA_964633055.1 uncultured Woeseia sp.
TCACTGCTCTTAACGTGCAGTACTACCTCGGCGTTGATGGCCTCTCCGCGCCGTTGATCCTGTTAACGACATTCATCACGCCACTGGTCGTTATCGCCGGCTGGGATTCGATCAGGATGCGCCCGTCACAGTATTTCGCGGCGTTTCTGATTCTCGAGGGCCTGATGGTCGGTGTCTTTTCGGCGCTGGATGGTGTGCTCTTTTATGTGCTATGGGAAGCCATGCTTGTACCGATGTTCCTGATCATCGGTGTTTGGGGCGGTGAGCGCCGGATATATGCAACGATCAAGTTCTTCTTGTACACGTTCCTCGGCTCGGTCCTTATGCTGGTCGCATTTATTTACCTGTACAACAAGACCGGTACTTTTAGCTTCTTCGCCTTCAGGGATGCGCAACTCACGTTACTCGAGCAGCAGCTCATCTTTATCGCCTTTTTGCTGGCATTCGCTGTCAAGGTGCCGATGTGGCCGGTCCACACCTGGCTTCCCGATGCTCACGTCGAGGCACCGACCGGCGGTTCCGTCATCCTGGCCGCCATCATGCTGAAGATGGGCGGCTACGGCTTCGTGCGGTTGTCGCTACCAGTGGTGCCGGACGGCAGCGCCTATTTTGCGGAGATGATGATTGGTCTTTCGCTAGTGGCTGTGGTGTATATCGGTTTTGTTGCCCTGATGCAGAAAGACATGAAGAAGCTCATCGCCTATTCGTCCATTGCCCACATGGGCTTCGTGACGCTCGGGTTCTTCATTCTGTGGTCGATTGCGAGTGGCAGCGGCGCCGGTCTCGGCGGTACTGCTCGCATGGTACAGATGGGCTCGCATGGGCGCGTATCAGGTGCCATGTTCCTCTGTGTCGGTGTCCTTTATGACCGGGCACACAGCCGGCAGATTGCGGACTATGGCGGCGTCGCCAATACTATGCCGATCTTTGCGACATTCTTGGTGCTGTTCTCTATGGCCAATGCTGGCCTGCCGGGAACCTCCGGGTTCGTCGGAGAGTTCATGGTAATCATCGCGAGTTTCAAGGCGAACTTCTGGTACGCATTTCTAGCAGCGACGACTCTGGTGCTTGGCGCGGCTTATACCTTGTGGATGGTCAAACGCGTCTTGTATGGCGATGTCGCGAATAAAAAAGTAGCCGAACTGACAGACCTCACGCCGCGCGAGTTCTTTGTGCTCGGTATTCTGGCGTTCGCGGTTTTGCTCGTTGGCTTATGGCCTGCGCCGCTCGTCGATATGATGTCTGTAACCGTGAGCGAACTCGTCGTTCAGGCCAGCCAGAGCAAGTTGGCCGGATTATAAGAAAAGGCATGTGATGATATTCGGTCAATTCACACCAGCGGCGCCCGAAATCGTTCTGTTGACGATGCTTTGTGTCGTACTTGTCGTTGACTTGTTCGCGAAGGACGAGAGCAGGGCTGTGACGTTCTGGCTGACCATTGTGTCGCTTGCACTGACACTTTGGGCGACGATTGCGACAGAGCCGTTTGCTCGCACCATGATCTTTGATGGCAGCTACGTCAGCGACGCGTTGTCCCATGTCCTTAAGATTAGCACCATCAGTTTTGTCGCCGTCAGTTTCCTTTACGCGCGGGACTACCTGCGGCAGAACGAATTGATGAAGGGTGAGTACTACCTGTTGGGCCTGTTCGGTTTGCTGGGCATGTTCATCATGATCTCGGCAAATAGCCTGCTGATCATGTACCTCGGTCTTGAGACGTTGTCGTTGTCGTTGTACGCATTGGTCGCTTTCGATCGTAATAATGCGACGTCGGCAGAATCGGCGATGAAGTACTTTGTGCTGGGCGCCATCGCGTCAGGATCACTCTTGTATGGCATCTCGTGGGTTTACGGCCTCACAGGAAGCCTGCAGTTCCACGATATAGCCGTAGCCGTTCAGGACCCGGCGGTCAATGGCATGCCTTTGTGGTTCGGGATGGCCTTCATTATCGTCGGTATTGCTTTTAAGTTTGGTGCGGTACCGTTCCATATGTGGCTGCCCGACGTGTACCAGGGTGCTCGTACGCCAGTAGGATTGTATATCGCATCGGCCCCAAAACTGGCCGCACTGGCGTTGATAATGCGAATTCTTGTTGACGGGTTCGGCGATCTCCACGAAGTTTGGCAGGGCATGGTGATGGTCCTGGGTGTACTGTCGCTGTTGGTCGGCAATATCGTCGCGATCGCGCAGACGAATATCAAACGGATGCTGGGTTACTCGGCCATTGCCCACGTCGGCTTTATACTGCTGGCCATTTTCTCAGGGTCTGAACAGGGCTATGCGGCAGCTTTGTTTTACACGCTGACGTATGTTGTGATGGCAGCCGGTGCATTTGGCATGGTGATCCTGCTGAGCCGCAAGGGTTTCGAAGCGGAATCGATCGCTGATTTTAAAGGTCTGAATGCCCGCAGCCCCTGGTTTGCCCTGATGATGATGTTTTTCATGTTCGGTATGGCAGGTGTGCCGCCCTGGGTCGGGTTCTTCGCGAAGTTGAATGTCATCAGTGCCGTTCTGGACGCCGGCTTCCCGGCGCTGGCTGTTCTGATGGTGCTCGCGTCTGTCGTCGGCGCTTACTACTATCTGCGAGTTATCTGGTACATGTACTTCGACAAGGCTCAGGATCGCTCGGTATTCCAGGCCAATGTGGATACGCGGGCCGTGCTCAGTTTCAATGGCTTGGCAGTCTTGGCGTTGGGCATTATGCCGGGCTGGCTGCTGGCTCTTTGCATCAGGGTCATTTCAGCCGTCAATTAGTTGTAGAAACCGCCATTTTCGGGCTGTCAAAACCCGCCCCATTTCTGTAACATTCCGCTCCTGTCGATGCGGGGTGGAGCAGTCTGGCAGCTCGTCGGGCTCATAACCCGAAGGTCGCAG
>CAZWEW010000240.1:0-2844 GCA_964633055.1 uncultured Woeseia sp.
TAGCAATTCGCGCTCCTGAAGGATGGCGCTGCGCAATTCCTGTGAAAAGTCGGCCAGTGGATGTCGGCGGCGCGTCGCCGAGTATCGCTGCAGCAACACTTCATTGTCGGCTTGCAGGAAAAGGAGGTCGGTCGAGATGCCGGATCTCCGGATGACATCGATAAGCGCGGGCAGGGCCTCCAGATTTGGGCGTCGGTTTCTTGCATCGACGCTAACGGCGATACGCGCCACCGTATTGTTGTCCGGCTCCTTCAGTTCGTCGAGAAGCGAAGGAAGCAGGCCAGCTGGGATATTGTCGATGCAGTAATAACCCAGATCCTCCAGTGCGTGTAGTGCGATCGATTTTCCGGATCCCGACAGGCCGCTGATGATGATAAGGCGATTTTCGTCATCCACGGCCGGCCCCATTAATCCTGGTGCTCGCTCTTCTCTTCGGGAAGCGAGTCAATCTGTCTCGACAGGAACGAATCACAAAGATCGTTGCTGCAGGTCGACTCGCGCAGCCGCGCAGTGAGGGCATCATCGCGCAATATTCTCGACAATGCGTGTACATCTGACAGGTCGTCGGCCTCGAGATCCAGGGGTACCATCAGGCCGAATATCAGATCGACGGAGTGGCCGTCATGAGAATCGAAATCAACGGGTTCGGTGAGTTTAAGTAATGCCCCGATACTTCTGTGTAATCCGTCGATCCGGCAATGCGGGAATGCGACGCCTCTGTTCAGGCTCGTACAGCCGAGCCGTTCGCGTTCGATAAGCTTGGTAAATACTTCTTCAGCGGCGATATCCGGATTCTGGCGCGTCAACAACTCGCTCAGAATCTCGAGGCAGTGTTTCTTGCTACGCGCAGAGACGTTATACAGCACGCTGTCCCGGTTGATAAGCTGATTAAGATCCATGGGCATGGTTGGGGAGAAAGGCAAAGGGGAGTAGACAGGTGCGGGCACTGTCGCCGCGTCCGCGCTTGTCGTGAATCCTCTCTAACCGTACGTCCTCTTTAAGGAATCCCTTGCGTGATGGTCAACGAGTTTCTCTTTGTGTTTTCTTACTCGCCGCTCCAGTTTGTTCGATAGTGCATCAATAGCGGCGTACATGTCTTCTTCTGTTGCGTCAGCATAGAGTTTAGCGCCATTAGCGCTGATCGTCGCCTCCGCTTTGTGGCGTAATTTTTCGACTGTCAAAATACAATGCACATCCGAAACTAGGTCAAAGTGCCTTTCGATTTTTTCGAGCTTTGAGACGACATAATGCCGTAAGGGATCTGTGACCTCGACGTGGTGGCCGGTGATATCTAACTGCATGGCATTCTCCTAGAATTGTTGTTCCTGCAGGGCCTTTTCGGATCCCCTCTCATTTGGACCGGAAAGGCCTTTTACTGCACGTTTTCGGGACCAGTTCGCTCCTTCTTTTGTCCAATCCGATGAATCTCTTACTTGGTTTTGCGGATCTTGCGTTCGCTAGAACTGCGAATCTTCAGTGCCTCGCGGTATTTCGCCACCGTTCTGCGTGCGACTTTGATTCCTTCATCAGCGAGGAGGTTGACGATTTTGCTGTCGCTTAGAGGTTTGGCAGGATTTTCCGCGCCGATCAGCTTACGGATCTTGGCGCGAACAGATGTGGATGACTGGTCTTTCCCGTCGACCGTGGTCAGGTGGCTGGAAAAGAAATACTTGAATTCGAATATACCGCGGGGCGTATGCATGTATTTGTTTGTTGTTATCCGGGAAATGGTCGATTCGTGCATACCGATCGTTTCCGCTACGTCTCTCAGTACCAGCGGCTTCATCGCCTCGTCGCCAAGTTCCAGAAACTCTTGCTGGCGAGCGACGATGCAGGTTGCGACCTTCAGAAGCGTCTCGTTTCGTATTCCTAGGCTCCGCACTAGCCAGCGTGCTTCCTGTAGCTGCGTCCTGAGTGCCGCGTGATTACCGTTCCCCCTGAGCAACCTCGCATATTGTTGATTGACGGACAGCCGTGGAATGTTGGAGGTACTGATTTCAACCTGCCAGCGTCCGTCGACTTTGCGAATGAAAACGTCCGGAATAACATACTCAGCCGGGGCGGGGCTGACCGCAAGCCCTGGCTTCGGATGGCAGCTCTTGACCAGTGCCAGTGCTTCCTCGAAAGTTTCTTCGGACGTCCGTAGCGTGCGCTGGATTTCGCTGTAATTCTGACTCGCGATGAGTGCTAAGTGTTCATTGGCCATCTGGATGGCGAGTTCTATGCCGGGGGTCGAGGGTTCGACTTGTCGGAGTTGCAGTACAATGCATTCGGATAAAGAACGGGCGCCGATGCCGATCGGATCAAGTCGTTGCACCTTCGTCAATGTTTGATCAATTTCTTCATCGGTGATGTCAGAATCGTCGCCGATGAAATCGCGAATCTCGCTGAGTTTGACGGTCAGGTAACCGTCGTCGTTAATCGCGTCGACGATAGCTTCGCCGATCACGCTTTCACGCGGCGAAAAATCTTCCATTTCCAGTTGCCAGAGAAGATGTTCCCTAAGAGTCTGTCCGCTCGTGTCTGCGAAATCGTTGCTTGGTCGGCTGTCGCTGTTCCAGTAGCCATCTTGGATGCGGTCCATTAAGGAAGACTGCCAGCTATCCTCGGTTTTGATCGTTTCGATCTCGGTCGCGGATTCTGTGCCCGTATTCGGTAGGTCCGGCAGGTCCTCCGCCTCCAGCATGATGTTCTCTTCGAGGGCATTCTTGATCTGGGCCGATAAATCGAGGACCGGCAGCTGCAGCAGGCGGATCGCCTGTTGCAATTGTGGTGTCATGGTCAGTGTCTGGCCGACCTTGAGCTGCAGAGAGGGTTTCAGCATGTAATGCAGGTCAATTTTTT
>CAZWEW010000241.1:0-2790 GCA_964633055.1 uncultured Woeseia sp.
GCTGCTACGGCTTTGCCGCAACCTGGGCCGATACCAAAGCCGTGACCGCTCAGGCCGGTGGCGATGTGAAAACCGCGGGCGTCGCCAACCTCGTCAATTATGGGCACCACGTCCGGGGTTGTTTCGACCATGCCGGCCCAGGATTCAACGATATCGACCCCCGCAAGCGGAGGAAAGATCTCACCGAGATTCCTGCGGACCTGCTCTAGGACCCGTTGGTTCGGCTCCGGATTCAGGATACGTTGGTGTTCGAATGGCGATACTGCATCAAGCGCCCACTTCTTCGGCATCGATAGTTCTTCGAAAAAATCCTTACCAAAACGAATCCGCAACATTATGATTTTTTGCTTCAGCGCCGGAAGAAACTTGAAAGCGTAACGAAATGTTGATGGCGTGATGCCGTGGTCTAGGATAGACCCGTGAGCGATGGTGTAGCCCCCGTCATCACGGCGGCGAATTCCAATACGGTCATCGAACAGGGTACCGTCCAAGAGTTTTTCGGCTGGAGCGGTTCTGGCAACGGTCCCCCGAACCTTAAGTTGCGGCACAGAAATACCAAGCGAGCGACAGAACATCGATGTCCACGCACCGGCTGCACATAAAACCACCGACGTCTTGATTGGGCCAAATTCAGTCACGACGGCCGAAACTCGTCCTGCCGTTGTTTCGATCCCACGGGCCGCGCATGCCGTTAGGATGGTTGCCCCGGCTCGAATGGCGGCCCTTGCGATGGCGGGTGTCGTTTTGTGCGGCTCAGCGTGACCGTCACTGGGCGTATACATCGCACCTCGCCATTGGGGCTTCGCACCCGACACGATCTTCGAGAGCTCTGCCGAATCAATTACACGGGTATCCAGTTCGAAATCTCTGGCAATTCCCAGCCAGTCATGAAATGACTCGATGTCCTGATCTGTGCTGCCCGTATAAAGGCATCCTCCCTGCCTGAATCCGACGTCCTCCCCAATCTCGTCCTCGAGCGATCGAAAGATCCGCATGCTTTCAATCATCATCGGCAATTCGCGGGGATCGCGTCCTTGCTGGCGGACCCAGCCCCAATTTCGACCGGACTGCTCGCCCGCAATATGTCCCTTCTCGCAAAGCGCGACACTAATGCCCTGACGGGCAAGAAACCAAGCCGTGGATACGCCGACAATACCGCCACCGATGATCACGATGTCCGCCGTATCGGGAATTTTTTCCGGTGGACGTAACTGTCCTATCCAGTTGCCGGCTACAACTTTATCGCTTTCGTTGCTATTCACTGTTGCGTGCTGCTCCTAATTAGGCGATAAGGATTATATCGGCAACACGTGGGGGAATGATCTATTTTTGACCGAACCCAAAACCAGTCTTTCATGCTGATCGTCGTAATGTCGGTATCGGTTTTCTTTGTTGCCTGCGCGCAGAGGGAAATACTGGCACCCAGGGACGGCGTTGTGCCTATTGGCGTTGACTTCAGCGGTCACTGGCAGGTCCAGTCGGATGAGCGCGGCGACCGGCGCAAGATCCGCGAAGCTATCCGGCGCACTGACGGAATCAAGGACGAGGACCTGTTTCGCACGGTGAACCCTGACGGGCAATCACGCAGCAGCAAGGTCAAGGGAGGACTGGTGTTTGTGTTCCTGGAGACCGGTGTCTCACTAAGGGTCACTCAAAACGAGCACGGTATGTTCATCAGTTTCGACCGTTCCGTGGTCGAGGAATACCGGTTTGGAGAAAACAGAGTAATAAGTGTCGGTGACGTGGAGGCGCAGCGAGTAACCGGGTGGGAAGGCCAACAGCTTATCGTTGAGACGCTGGACAGGAACAGCATGAAGATGACCGAGCGTTTCAAGCTTCTGCAATCCGGTCGTGTTCTCGAACGTAGTATTACGTTTCGCAGCAGGGAAGGGGAAGAGGAAACGGTCGTCCAGCGATATCATCGTTTGGGTACATGATGAAGACGTTCCCTGTGGCCCATCCCGAGCCGGCATGGGCTTGCCACAAAACATCCAACAGATGGCGTCAGTGTGTCGGGTCGGGGCGATAGTCCAACAGCACAGCCCTAACCTGCAGCTTTCCTTTTCGTCGCTGCTCGATGATAACCGGCAGGTATCCCAGTTCCTCGACGACCCATAACGTTGTCTGGCGTGACGAACCATCCGCTTGGTGCTGGATGCCGATCGCCTCGAATTGGCCAAACGGCACTGCCAGGGTTTCATTGCCAATATTCCGGATCGACAGGGATTTAAGTTTTTCGGCATCCTGCAGGAAGTACTGCTCTTGTTGAACCTCATTAAAGAGATTCAACATCAGGCCATACTGCAGCGATACCCGGTCGTGCAAGATACCGTCAAACTGGTTTTCGAATGGTTCACCATTCCAGTGCCCGGTCACTGTTCCGAAATCCCAGTCGAAAGTAAAATCAACCGTTTCAGGCTCCCTGGAGAGGCTGTCGTTGGACAAAAAGTGTCTCGGCCTCAAACCCTCGGACGAAAGAGAAAATTCGGAATTCTCTCTAATTTCTCCATTGGCAAATACTTGGGACAGACCGGTTGCACGGATGAGAGACTCCGCACGGTAGCCATCAGCGGTCTTCTCAAGTGCCGTCGTCAGCCGGCCCTCTAATAAGCTGATTTTGATCCTATAATCGGCGGTATGCGGCACGAGTGAACGGTCCCGATCTGCAAGTGCCGGATTGCTGCAAAGCATTAACGACAGCATTAGTACAACACAGACTGGTCTGCAGAGAGAGTGCATCATCTATTAGTCCGACACCCTTGGATCTGTTGCTTGGGCTCCGCCATCATT
>CAZWEW010000242.1:0-2745 GCA_964633055.1 uncultured Woeseia sp.
GGATGCTTTCCTGCGTCGGTGCTTTTTTCACTACATCAGATTTCCGGACAAGAAGACGATGAGGAAAATCATCGATGTGCATTATCCGAGCATCAAAAAAGACCTGCTGAAGGAGGCACTCGAGTCCTTCTACAAGGTTCGCGACGTTCGCGGACTGAAAAAGAAACCGTCAACGTCGGAATTGCTGGACTGGATCAAGCTACTCGTCGCCGAGGATATACCGCCTGAAGCGCTGCGCGCTGAGGACTCGCGCAGCGCGATTCCCCCGCTCTATGGAGCGCTTTTGAAGAATGAGCAGGATGTGCACCTGTTTGAACAGCTCGTCTTCCTGGATCGGCGCACGAATCCGCAGTAAATGGAGAATTACTCAAGCCAGTCATGCTGACCGAGTTCTTTTTTGTGCTCAGGGAAGGTGGCATGAAGCCATCCATCACCGAGTTGTTGACGCTCCTGCAGGCGATGAAGCGAGGCGTGGCTGGCCAGAGTGTCAATGACTTTTACTACTTGGCTCGTTCCTGCCTCGTCAAGGACGAGTCACAGTTCGATCGCTTCGATCGGATTTTTTCGGTGTATTTTCATGGCATCGAGGAAGTATTCCATAGTCCGGTCGGGGAATTACCGGAGGACTGGCTACGTAAACAGGCCGAGCTTGAACTCACCGAAGAGGAGATGGCGGAAATTGAGGCCATGGGTGGTTTTGAAGCGCTCATGGAAGCTCTTGAAGAGAGGCTCAAGGAACAGGACGATCGTCACGAGGGGGGTAATCGCTGGATTGGTACTGCGGGTACGTCGCCGTTCGGCGCGTATGGGTACAACCCGGAAGGCGTTCGAATCGGGCAGCAGGAGTCACGCCATCGACGAGCGACGAAGGTCTGGGACAAGCGTGAATACCGGAATCTCGATGACACGATTGAACTCGGCACGCGCAATATCAAGATTGCGTTGAGAAAGTTGCGCAGGTTTGCGCGCGAAGGCGCAGCTGATCAACTCGATCTTGAAGATACCATTGACAAGACTGCGCGAAACGCCGGGCTGCTCGATATCCGCATGGTTCCGGAACGCCACAATGCGATAAAGGTCCTCCTCTGCATCGACGTTGGTGGCTCGATGGATGATCACGTTCGAATATGCGAAGAACTATTTTCAGCCACGCGAACCGAATTCAAGCACCTCGAGTATTTCTACTTCCACAATTTTATCTACGAAAGTCTCTGGAAAGACAATCACCGTCGCCATGCCGAGCGCATTCCGACGTCCGAGATCGCGCACAAATACGGGCCTGATTACAAACTGATCTTCGTAGGCGATGCGACTATGAGCCCCTACGAAATCGTGTATGCCGGTGGTAGCGTTGAAGATTGGAATGAAGAGCCGGGGGCGGTGTGTATCGGGCGCCTGCTGAACTCCTATCCAAAGGCGATCTGGCTAAACCCGGAACCGGAGCAGCGCTGGGAGTACACCCCATCCGTTAAACTGACGCGCGAATTAATGGACGACCGGATGTATCCGCTGACCATCGCCGGTATCGATGATGGCATCAAGGCCCTGCACTGAAAATTATTCTGGTCCCGGGTATCCCTGCAATTCAGCTAGGTCGGCCAGCACCTCTTTGGAGTGCGTGTCCGGATCTACGTTTTCGTAGTGTTTGGCGACGTTGCCATCGGGATCGATCAGGAATGTCTGGCGTTTGGCGACCGTGATTCCGAGGAACCTCAATTTGACGCCGTAAGCAGCAGTGGCCATTCCGTCCGTGTCCGCAAGTAATGGAAATGGTAGACCATGTTTTTCCGAAAAACTCTTGTGAGATTCCTCACTATCCACGCTGACGCCAAGTATCTGGCAACTGGCTTTACGGTAAGCAAAGATGTTGTCGCGAAACTCGCAGGCTTGGGTCGTGCACCCGGGCGTATTGTCCTTTGGGTAGAAGTAGAGGGCCACCCACTTGCCGCGATAGTCTTCAATCGAACGGAGTTCGCCGTGCTGGTCTTTCAGTTCGAAATCCGGCGCAACTTCACCGACTGCCGGCTGGTCAGCGAAGGATGCAGTACTAAAAACCAAGGCCACAATAGCCGACATTGCGAAGAGGACTCTTTTCATAGTTTTGGCTTCGTGGAGCCCGATTGTCACGATGACACCTCTGTAGTTGGCAGACGATCAGACCAGCCTATAATACGTCAAGCCGATGCAAATTCACGCGGATAATGTCAAAACGGCGCTCGTTCTACCGGGCGGCGGTGCCCGTGGGGCGTTTCAGGTTGGGGTGCTTAAGGCCATCGCCGACATGGCGCCACACGGCTGCAGTAATCCATTTCCCATTATCAGCGGCACCTCCGCGGGAGCAATCAACTCGATCGTCCTAGCGAGTGGTGCGCGTCGATTCCGCATTGCCGTCGCGGAGCTGGAGCGGGTCTGGGGCGGTTTTCACTGTGAACATGTTTACAGAACCGACAGCCTGATGATGTTGAAGAGCAGCGTTCACTGGTTTGCGGCGATCGTGCTGGGTGGAATGTTTGTTGGCACGCCAAAGTCGTTACTCGATAATTCGCCGTTACGTTCGCTGCTCCGCCGCAATATCTGTTTTTCCAGGATCCAGTCGGCGATCGACAAGGGATACCTACATGGCATTGGAATCACTGCAGCCGGCTACGCTTCCGCACGTTCGACGACATTTTTCCAGGCTGTGGAGGGCGTAGCCCCCTGGTCACGCCCCAGGCGGAATGGAATTCATCAACCACTCACTCTGGA
>CAZWEW010000243.1:0-2731 GCA_964633055.1 uncultured Woeseia sp.
TACCAAGCAGATGCCGACGGCTTTTACGATTTACTTGTCCAGCGACTGGGGAGGTTAGGAAATGGCTAAACGTCCGACCATCACGGTCGTTGGATCGGTGAACCTGGATCTTGTCGCGACCGTGGCCAGCCTTCCCGTCGCCGGCGAAACCGTAACCGGCGCCGAGTTCGGACGATTCCCTGGTGGCAAGGGGGCAAACCAGGCGCTTGCGGCAGCACGGTTGGGCGCTGATGTTTCGCTGGTTGCCTGCGTTGGGGGGGATGCGAACGCAGACGAAGCACTCGTGTTGCTGAAAGAAGGTGGCGTCGACTTGTCGGCGTGCGTGCAGCATCATACTGCGCCGACGGGTGTGGCGTTGATTTCTGTGGCATCGTCGGGAGAGAACCAGATCGTAGTCGCACCCGGCGCCAACAGTGCGCTTCGGCCGGATCTCGTCGTATCGTTGCCGCAAGCCGATGCGCTGATTGGTCAACTCGAGGTGCCTGTGGACACGCTTTCGCATGCGGTTTCGCTGTTCGATGGTTTCGTGGTGCTGAACCTAGCCCCGGCAATGGACGTTCCGGTCGAGTTGATCCACCGCGCCGATCTCGTCATCGTTAATGAAACGGAGTCGGCATTCTTCGGCGAACATCTTCAGGAGGCGCCCGGCCTGGTTGCGAGGACATTTGGCGCCAGTGGAGCGGCGCTCAGCCGGAGCGGCCGCGTCATCGTTGAGGCACAGCCGCCTGTCGTCGATGCGGTGGATGCCACGGGCGCAGGAGATGCTTTCACCGCGGCGTTGACGGTGGCGCTGGTCGAAGGTCAGGAAGCAATGTCGGCCCTTGGCTTCGCCTGTGCAGCGGGTGCTTCGGCGGCCACTAGAGCCGGGGCCCAGCCTTCCCTGCCAACAAGGCAGGAAGTCTGTCAATTGTTGGAGACCCGTTGACGGTCAGGTTTTAAGCGCAAAGGATGCGGGCAGTAACTCACCGATTATGAAAACCTAGACCCCGTTTTCCGGGTCTCCAGAGGTGCCTCAAAATCGGCGTCGCAAAAGAGCCAAGGACAAGGCAGAATCCTCGATCTACAGTCACTGTTTAACAAGCGATTTCATGTTCAGGTCTATTTGCGTTTCTCTTCTCCTTTGTCTTGGTTTGACTGCGTGCGTAGATGACTTGCAGACCGATGATGAGGCGCTGACATTTATTCATCTGAACGATACCTACCGGGTAGATGCCGTCGAAGAGGGCAGGCACGGGGGCTTCAGCCGCGTTGCAACGCTGGTGCGCAGATTGCAGTCGGAGGGTCGTGAAGTTCGAATTCTGCATGGCGGCGACTTCCTGTATCCCTCGCTTGAGAGTCAGTTATGGCATGGAGAACAAATCGTGGAAGCGATGAACTTCCTCGATGGATTGGCGCCTATGTATGTTGTGCCGGGCAACCACGAGTTTGACCGCCGGACGCCCGTGGAACTGATCGATCGCCTGGCGGAATCGCAGTTCGACTGGGTCGCCGACAATCTCCTGCTTGAGACAGGTGTTTCAGCTGCCGACGGCAAATTGAAGAGCGGTTTCACTTTCGAGTCCGGCGACAGGACCTTCGGTATTGTCGCCCTGACTGTTCACCCCGATCACGGTGGCAACCGTCGAGACCATACGCCATTCCCGGTCGGTTCCTACATCGACCATGCCGATCGCGTGATCCAGACATTCGAAGAACAGGGCGTCGATCTCGTGATCGGCTTGACTCACTTGCATCTCGGTGATGATCTGGAGGTTGCGAAACTGAAAGCGCGTTATCCGAAATTTCTATTCATCGTTGGCGGCCACGAGCACGAACCTGAATACGTGGAAGGAACACAAACGTCGGCCGCTGTGATGAAGGGCGCGTCGAACGCACGGAAAATCTGGCGGATCGATGTCACTTTTGGCGCAGATGGGCCGTCCATGAAGGAGCAAACCATCGACATCGATACGACGATCGAACTGGACAACGAGTACCAGATCATTGCCGACAAATGGCGTGATCGCCTCGTCGGTGTGATGCCGTTCCTCGAGAGCACGGTCGGTTATGCGGCGGTGCCGCTGGATGGTCGCGAAGTGGCGGTTCGGAATGGTGATAGCAATTGGGGTCACTTCATCGTCGACCAGATGCGGACGGCCTTTCGCGGTCCACCATCGGAATTAGCATTGGTCAACGGCGGTACGTTGCGCATTGATGATTACATCGCGGAGGACATCACGTTCGAGGACATTGGTCGCACGTTTGGGTTTTCGTCCTACCTGCGGCACATGACGATCGACGGTGCCGACTTCAGACGGATCATGGAAGCCGGTTATCGGGGTGTCGGACCTAGCAAAGGGTACTTCCCGCAAATCTCGGGTTTTCGCATATGTGTCGATCGAAACCGTCCTGATGGAGAACGAATCGTGCAACTGCAGGTGCCGGACGGCGAGGGTTGGTCGGAGATCGATCGGGACAGGGCTTACACGGTCGTCGCGCCCGATTTTCTCTATCGCGGTGGCGACGGTTATGATTTTGCATCAGCCCGGGGCGTATCGAAACCGGGGTCGGAACTCATCTATCTTGTCCTTGACGCGATCATCAATACGCAGGCCGCCGGGCAGCAAGTCGGCGCAACCATCGACCCCGCTAATCCGCGCTTCGCGATTCTGGAATCGGGGCAGGACACCTGTTTCCATTAAGCGGATTTATATCCCGGTTTACGGCAAAGAGAAATAGCCGCTCGACCACG
>CAZWEW010000244.1:0-2707 GCA_964633055.1 uncultured Woeseia sp.
GGGAGGGTAAATGATGGCGACTCATGCGGGCGGGTGTCACTGCGGCGCGGTGCGTTTTGAGGTTGATGCGCCAGAAGTGCTCGAGCTCAGTGATTGTAACTGCAGTATCTGTTATGTAGTTGGCTATCAGCACCTGAAAGTACAGAAAACAGCGTTTCGACTGCTGAAAGGCGAAGACGCATTGTCCAGCTATCAGTTCAACTCAGGAGTTGCACAGCACTTTTTTTGCAAGATATGTGGTGTCAAATCGTTCTACGTGCCGCGTTCGCATCCGGACGGAATAAGCGTCAATGCGCGTTGTCTCGATGCTGGGACCTTCGAGATCGGGTCGCTGATGCCATTCGAGGGACAAAAATGGGAAAAGAACGTTAATAAACTCGGTGCGTTGCCTGACTAGGCCGGATATTTCACCCGCCGTGCATGGAACGTCCGAGGAGTGCTTGATCAGCCAGCGATAGGCTGGTGCATTGGCGAGGCTTGACATATAGTTTTGTGATCGGTCCATGTGTGTTTTTCGATGATGATTTTCAGATGGTTTTGGTTGTTACTCCTGATTCCGGGCGTATTGGTTTCTTTTTCCGCTTGGTCACAGGAGGCATGGGTCAGCGATTCTTTTGAGGTCACATTGCGTACGGGCCCGAGTACGTCGAACGCCATTCAATTGATGGTATCCAGTGGCACCCGGCTCGAAATCCTCGAGGAGTACCCGGAATCTGGCTATGCGCGCGTACGAACCGGCGGGGGAACCGAAGGTTGGGTGCTGAGCCGCTACCTGATGGCCGAACCATCTGCCCGCGAACAGTTCGAAAAACTGTCGGAGCAATTGTCAAGTGCCAATGCTGAGGGTGCGTCGGCGATGTCAGAGTTGGGCGCTATCCGGGAGGAATATGACACTGCGACCAGTGTGATTCGGCAACTGGAAGCGGACAATGTCAAATTGCGTGCAGAGGTTGAGGAAATTTCTTCCAAGGCAGCTAACACACTGGCGATCGATCGCCAGAATCAGGAACTGCAGCAAAAAATAACGGATTCGGAGATCCGGGTGAGCGTTCTCGAGCAGGAGAAAGAGCGGTTGGTCAACCGGTCGAATCGATACTGGTTTATCGTTGGGTCTGCAGTGATGTTACTTGGCGTACTGCTTGGACTGATATTGCCGCGGATCAAATTTCAAAAACGTACCAGGTACAATCGTTTCTGACGGCAACAGCAGGCACGGCCTGTTCAGACAGTTTTGCCGGCGAGAAACAGCCAGGTTTTAACGACGCTATCAGGGTTGAGGGACATGCTCTCAATGCCTTCATCCAGTAGCCAACGAGCGAGGTCTGGATGATCGGACGGACCCTGACCACAGATTCCGACGTATTTTCCGGCCGATTTGCAGGCCTTTATCGTCATGGCGAGCATTTTCCGAACCGCCTCGTCGCGCTCGTCAAAAATATCGGACACCAATGCCGAGTCCCTATCCAGACCTAGCGTCAATTGTGTCATGTCGTTGGATCCGATTGACATGCCGTCGAGGTGTTCGAGGTACTCGTCGGCAAGCAGAGCGTTGGTAGGTAATTCCGACATCATGATGATTTTCAAGTCGTCCTTTCCGCGTTCCAGTCCGTTCTCGGCAAGAATGCCTATCACATCCTTTGCTTGGGTGACTGTCCTGACAAACGGGATCATGACTTGTACATTCTTCAGGCCCATTTCATTGCGAACTTTTATAAGTGCTTTGCATTCCAGATCGAAACAAGGCCTGAAACCGGGGTCGATGTATCGACCAGCCCCGCGGAAGCCGAGCATCGGGTTCTCTTCATTCGGCTCATACCTGTCGCCGCCGATTAAATTGGCGTATTCGTTCGATTTGAAATCAGACAGCCTTACGATGACGGGTTCCGGTGCAAAGGCAGCGGCAATCATGCTGACTCCTTCAGCCAGCTTGTCGACAAAGAAACTGACCGGTTCGTCGTAACCGGCCATCTGGTCGTCGATCGCGAGCCGGACATCGCTGTCGAGATCGTGGTACTCGAGTAACGCATTCGGATGCACGCCAATCATACGATTGATGATGAACTCCAACCTTGCCAGACCGACACCATGGTTCGGTATGTTTGCGAAGTCGAAGGCGCGGTCCGGGTTGCCCACGTTCATCATGATTTTAACGGGGATTTCGGGTAATGAGTCCAGTTCTATGCGCGATTCCTCGAACTCGAGCTTACCTGAATAGACGAAGCCTTCATCGCCTTCGGCGCAGCTAACCGTGACTTCTTCCCCGTCCGAAATAGAGTTCGTGGCGTCGCCACAGCCAACGACTGCAGGTATCCCGAGTTCTCTCGCAATAATCGCGGCATGACAGGTTCTCCCGCCACGATTGGTGACGATGGCCGAGGCCCGTTTCATCACGGGTTCCCAGTCAGGGTCGGTCATGTCAGAGATGAGCACGTCACCCGGCCGTATGCGACTCATTTCGCCTACGTTCTTGATGATTTTTGCAGTTCCCTGGCCAATCTTGTGGCCAATACTGCGGCCAACGGAGAGTACACTGCCTTTTCCCTTCAGCGTAAAGCGATCAATCGTGTTGCCGCTTCGACTCCGCACGGTTTCCGGCCGTGCTTGGAGAATGTACAATCGGTTATCAGAGCCATCTTTGCCCCATTCGATATCCATCGGACGGCCGTAGTGTTCTTCGATCGTGACGGCAGTTTTGGCCAGTGCCACG
>CAZWEW010000245.1:0-1117 GCA_964633055.1 uncultured Woeseia sp.
TTTTTCGGCGCCTGCATGATGACCTTACGTTCCTCTCTGCCGATGACGAGGTCGGCGAGGATCATGTGTTGTGTCGCCGTGTAGTCCCAGGTTTCTCCTGGCGTCGTCTGGTAATGCCAGGCGTATTCGCCCGTATCGGCGTCAAGCGCAAGGATCGACGCGAGAAAAAGATTGTCTCCGCCACCGGGACTGCGTATTTCCCGGTTCCACGGCGAGCCATTACCAACGCCGACATACAGGAGGTTCAGATCTGGATCGAATGCAAATGCATCCCATGCCGTGCCACCACCGCCCATCGTCCACCACTGGCCGGTCCAGGTGTTCGCGGCCATTTTCATAGCGTCCGACTCGAAACCGTCGGCCGGGTTACCGGGCACCGTGTAAGTACGCCAGATGAACTCCCCGGTTTCCGCGTCGTAGGCGGAAACGTATCCACGCACACCGTACTCGGCACCCCCATTGCCGATGATGACATTACCATTGATGACGCGCGGCGCGCCCGTGACCGTGTAGGGAGGCGACCGGTTAATCGTATCGGCTTTCCACACTTCATCACCCGTCTCACGATCGACGGCGACCAGGTAGCCGTCGAGGGTCGCCACATAAACCTTGTCGTTCCATAACGCAACGCCACGATTCGGTACGTCACAACAAGCGTACGCACCCCAGCTTCGAGGCGTCCTGGGATCAAACGTCCATATCAATTCGCCGGTCGTTGCATTCAATGCATAAACTATGCTCCACGGTACCGATACGTACATAACGCCGTCGTGCACCAGCGGCGTCGCTTCCATCGCACGATTGGTATCGATATCGAAATACCATGCGAGTCCGAGCCCACCGACATTCCCGTCATTGATGTCCGTTAACGGGCTGAAGCGCTGCTCGTCATAGGTCCGGCCTGTGGACAACCAGTTTCCTGGTTCCGCGTCGGCATTGACGATGCGCTCACCGGTTACGAGACCACTATTGCCAGCAGGCGCATCTGTACCCACAGGATGATCGCCGGCAGCGCCGCAGCCAGCAAGGAAGAAAGGGAGGAGGCAGGCAAGTCGATTCATATTGAGTCCAGTCAGTTGACGGTAACATTTGAATACAACAGGACGCTCGTGGCGAT
>CAZWEW010000245.1:1217-2703 GCA_964633055.1 uncultured Woeseia sp.
GGCAGGCCATGTGGTATCGCCTTACAGGGTTACTCTGCCGGCCAGGTGTCACCCAGGCCAAGATGCGTCGCCGCGATGTGAAAGATGTCCGACTGCAGAAGATAGTGCGGAAGGCCGTCGACACGCGGACCGGCAGCATACAATGGCACTTGCACGCCCGTATGATCTTCCCAGTGCGGTGAGTCGTTTGACGCATAACCGATGCCCATGATCCCATCCTCGGGCGTGCGCACCCGGGCAAATCTGCCCGTCGGTGCGAAGTGCTGTGGCGCAAGACCACTGGTGTGCGGCAAGAGCTGTGCAGTCTGGCCATGATCAGCCGTTACCAGAACCAATGTCGAGCGATTGACCGCGGCATAATCCAGTGAGACTTCAACGGCCTCGTCCAGCTGTTCCATCTCCCCGATATGGCCACAGGGGCGCCAGTAGTGCATCGCCTTGTCGATAGACGCTGATTCCACCACCAGCAGGAATCCTTCATGGCTATCGAGACGATCCAGCGCCACGCGGGTCATCGCGGCCAGCGACGGCGTATCGCCAAACGCAGGATTCGGCTCGCAGCCAAACGCTTCGGGCCATTGTGGAACGCCGTTCACACGCTCTATGAAGTCCGCGACGCCCCCTCGCATGCGTTCCGGCATGTGGCCATCCGTAAAAAGTCCCAGGATTTTGCCCTGACCCAGATCTCCCATCAGCTCGGATCCAGATTCAATGATCCGGAAACTGTTCGCAACCGCTGCATCACGGATCGTTATCGAATCACTGCCTTCGATGAAGTCCGTAAAGCGCCCCGCACCGCCCCCCAAGTAGATGTCAATGTCCAAGTTGACGATCTGCTCCACGATGGAGCCAGACCCACCGTTCGCAATGAATTCTGCCGAGCAGTCGGTCGAGTCCTGCGGAATGATCGGATCTTCTCGGACCATGCCGCGCGGCATCTCACAGTAGCGATTGCTCATGTGCGCGACAAATGACGCCGGGGTCGCATCGGTGATGCGAGAGGTGGTGACAATCCCCGTGCGCATACCGGCCGCGCGCGCCATTTCCATGATCGTCGGCAGATGTTCGTTGGTCTTGGCGGCCGTCGAGATTCGCCCCTCTGCCGTTGGCTGACCTGTCGCCATGGCAGTTGCGCCGCTGGCCGAATCACCGACGTATCGCGGCACTGCGGGATTAGTGTCGTCGACAGTCTGCACCTGCACCATCCCTCGGAAAGGCATGTCGTCGAGCGTCAGGCGCCCGGCATTGCCGACCAGATAATTTCGGGCGATCGTTATCTGGTGATCGTCCATGCCATCGCCGATGATCAGGATCAAGTTCGGCGACGACGCTGAGTAAGGTGCTTCCGCAGGTGGCTCGGCGCAAGCGACGAGACATGAAAGGCAAGCGAAGGTAACGATCAGTCTGGTCATTGTTATCCCCAAATGAGCCATCGACTTATTACAAGGAATCGAGGGAAGTGTCCAATGGTATCCCGAAGTACGAT
>CAZWEW010000246.1:0-2692 GCA_964633055.1 uncultured Woeseia sp.
GTCGAGACGCTTTCTGGACGCGTCATCGGATTCCTTATTAAGGGCTTCTCGCTCTATCTTTAGCTGGATGATGCGGCGTTCGAGTTGATCCATCGCCTCCGGCTTGGAATCGATCTCGATTCGAATGCGGGACGCCGCCTCGTCGACCAAATCGATTGCCTTGTCAGGCAATTGCCGATCCGAAATGTAGCGATGTGAGAGCGTCGCAGCCGCGACGATCGCCGGGTCGGTGATATCGACACCATGATGGACTTCATATCGCTCCTTCAGCCCGCGAAGGATCGCGATCGTATCTTCAACCGTCGGCTCCTCAACCAGCACTTTCTGAAACCGTCTTTCGAGCGCAGCATCCTTTTCCAGGTACTTGCGATACTCGTCAAGCGTCGTTGCCCCTACACAGTGCAATTCTCCGCGAGCAAGCGCCGGTTTCAGCATGTTGCCGGCATCCATCGACCCTTCCGCCTTGCCGGCACCCACCATCGTATGCAGTTCATCAACAAACAAAATGATTTGACCTTCCTGCTTGGCCAGATCGTTCAGTACCGCCTTGAGGCGTTCCTCAAACTCGCCGCGAAATTTCGCACCAGCAATTAGCGCACCCATGTCGAGCGACAGAATTCGCTTCCCATGCAATCCCTCCGGGATTTCATTGTTCACGATCCGTTGTGCGAGACCTTCTATAATTGCCGTCTTACCAACACCCGGCTCGCCAATGAGCACCGGGTTATTCTTCGTACGGCGCTGTAGGATCTGGATCGTCCGGCGAATCTCGTCATCCCGGCCAACGATCGGGTCCAGCTTGCCCTGTTCGGCACGTTCAGTCAGGTCAATCGTGTATTTCTCCAGCGCCTGCCGCGTATCTTCCGCATTGGGGTCGTTGACCTGCTGACCACCACGGATTTCTTCGATCGACTTTTCAACCGCGCCGCGAACCGCACCTGACTGTTCGAGGACGGGTTTGAGTGATGATGAATCCTCGAGCGCCGCAAGCAATAAAAGCTCACTTGAGATGTACTGGTCGTCCCGCTCCTGCGCCAGTTTGTCAGTGACGTTCAGAAGCCTGCTCAGCTCATTTGAGACGTGGATCTCACCACCAGTGCCTTCAACCTTGGGCAATCGGTCGAGAGTTTCGCCGAGTTGTGAGCGGAGCAAATTGACGTTGACGCCGGACTTGGTTAGCAGACCGCGAACCGAACTGCCCTGCTGATTGAGAAGCGCGACCATGACGTGCGCAGGTTCAATGAATTGATGGTCGAGCCCGACGGCCAGCGACTGAGCCTCCGCCAGCGCCATCTGAAACTTGCTTGTCAGTTTGTCCATTCGCATGAATTCAGAACCCGGGGGTCAGTCCCCCGCTCTCCGGTATGTCTGTTGCACTCAGAAATGGGGCCTCGCATCCTTTTTCCAAGCTTCAGACAATGCGTCGATCATCCTGCTGTTTCGAACTTTGCACCCGGACTCCCTAGCACCTGAAGATAAGCGCGGCCATGCGACCGCAGGTCCCGTCCCTCCGGTGCGAGAAAAAGCGTTCGCCGTCGTCGTAGGTACAATACTCACCCCCGAATATCCGCTCGACGCCGGCCGCCGCTAGGCGCTGTCTAGCGAGGCCGTGAAGATCGGCCTGCCATCGACCGCGATC
Organism: uncultured Woeseia sp.; assembly: GCA_964633055.1. Lineage (GTDB taxonomy): Bacteria > Pseudomonadota > Gammaproteobacteria > Steroidobacterales > Woeseiaceae > SZUA-117. Next base: position 1,640 of record CAZWEW010000246.1, read on the forward strand.
GTTCCTGATAAAGTGGTCGGCCGCGAAACCGTCATACTTGATAAACGCTTCTCTTACTTCGTCGCCGACTTCAAACGCCGATTGCGAAATCGCGGGTCCCAGCCAGACCATCAGCGACTGCGGTGAGTCCGAAAAAGCATCCAACGTGGCCTCCAGTACGCCCGACGCCAGCCCCCGCCAACCGGCATGCGCTGCCGCAACTTGACTGCCATCATCCTGGCAAAAGAGGACGGGCAGGCAATCGGCAACCATCACAGCACAAACCACGTGCCTCTCCCCGGTCAGCGATGCATCGGCTTCCATGCCGACTGCCGGATCGATAGCAACACGCGATCCGTGAATCTGGCGGAGCCAAGCCGGTTCTTGAGGTAGCCCGCAAACAGCAGCCAGCCGCTCGCGGTTCCCCGTGACCGCGGCGGGATCATCGCCGACATGGTCACCGAGGTTCAACGAGGCATATCGGCCTTCACTCACCCCGCACCGTCTCGTCGAGCAACCGGCAACGACACCGTCCGGGGCAGGCCAGTCAGCAGGGATCCACATCAAGGACGTCATGACCCGGAATCCAGTACGAGAGTCTCGAACAAATGCTGCATGTCTTCAGGCAGGTCGCAATCCAGCCCGATCAATTTCCCGTTTCTGGGATGTCGAAATTCGAGGCGAGACGCGTGAAGTGCCTGCCGCCTAAACCCGCGAATAGCGCTGACAAGCGCCTCACTTTCGCCCGCTGGTAATTGCATGCGTCCGCCGTAAACCGGATCCCCGATCAGAGGATGTCGCCGATACGTGAAATGGACACGGATCTGGTGGGTCCGCCCGGTTTCAAGATCGACCCTTACATAAGTGTGCGCGCGAAACCTGTCGATCACCCGGTAGTGTGTGACTGCAGGTTTGCCGTCTTCGCGAACACACATCTTCAGCCGATTGACTGGGTGCCTAGCGATCGGTTCGTCTATCGTGCCACCTCCGGTCAATACCCCATTGCAGACCGCCAGATACTGTCTGGATATCTCCCGTTCTGCCAGCGCCCGGACGAGCGCGGTGTGTGCCTCC
>CAZWEW010000247.1:0-2691 GCA_964633055.1 uncultured Woeseia sp.
GATGAGCCTGGCCGCACTGCTGTTCCTGAACGATGCCTACGCGGAACTACTGTTCGTGCTGTTCCTGATGGGATTTCAATCGGCGATGTTCGGGCCAGTCAAATACGCGTACATACCGCAGAGGCTTGAGACCACAGAGTTGATTGGTGGCAACGCCCTTGTCGAATCGGGGACCTATCTTGCGATCATTTGCGGACTGATTGTTGGTAGCCTTGCTGTTGCCATCAGCCCCGGAGACCAGTCACTGCTGTCGGGAACCATCGTTGGTATCGCGATAGCCGGGTATCTCTGCAGCCGGGCTATTCCGGAAACGTCACCTGTAGATCCCGACCTCACGCTTCACTGGAACATCTGGCGCGAAACCGGAAACATCATTCGCTTTGCCCGCGAAGACCGCAGCGTATTTCTGTCGATAATGGGAATTTCCTGGTTCTGGCTCTTCGGAACTGCAATGACACTCCAGATTCCTGCGTACACGCTCGACATTCTGAATGGCAACGAAGCCGTCGCGACGATACTTCTGGTCACATTTATCGTCGGCGTCGCATTCGGATCGTTGATGTGCGAAAAATTATCAGGCCATCGCGTCGAAGTCGGGCTCGTGCCCTTGGGCTCCATCGGGTTAACCGTCTTCGCCGTGGATCTATACTTTGCGCAAACAACGATGCACAACATCACGGTCCAGACCGCTGCCGAATTTTTCACAAGGCCCGGCACGATCAGGATTCTGTTTGACCTTACAATGATCGGTGCCGCGGGTGGGCTTTACAGCGTGCCACTTTATGCGTTGATCCAAGAACGAGCGACCCGCCACCAGCTATCACGCGTTATCGCCGCCAATAACATTGTCAATTCACTCTTCATCGTGATAGCCGCCATGCTTGCGTTGGTGCTGTTCAATGTGGGACTGTCGATCCCGGAATTTTTTGCCATCATCGCCGGACTGAACGCATTGTTCTCGGCATACTTGTTTCTGTCACTGCCCGAGTTTCCTCGACGCTTCAGGGCGTGGCTCCGGAACATATTGCAGTGTAGACGAACGGTATAGCTATGAGCGCGATGACAACGGCAGCGGCGATCGCTGGTCCGCGCCAGTGCATCGGGAGGTTTTCATTCACCCACCTCACGGTAAAAACCGACTCGTACAGCCGATTCCGAATTCTGAAGCGACCGTTCTCACGCACGACGACGAGTCCCAGCGCCAGCAATTGCCTGTGCCCCGGCGAACCCGGATCGTAGTCAATGTCGATGCCCTTACAAATCTGGCCGTAGGTCGTGAGCATGGATTCGTAGTTCTTACGGTCATTTATTACCGCCTGATGCAGGTGACTGATATGCGGCTCACTGGATATCGCCGCGCGCCCACCCAGTTGTTGAATGGCTAGGCGGTCAATCGTTTCGACGAGATCTCCTTCGATATCTTCTCTCGCAATGGCCCTTGCGAGTTTCTGACTAAGATAAGGCTGTCCCCTGGTCCAGTAGTAAACGCGGTCAAGCGCGCGTTCCGCAGCGGCTTGGGACAAATTGAGCTCGGCCGCGAAAATAGCCAGGTCATCGCGGCTGAAGTCGCTGAGCCGAACTTCGATCGAAATACTGAACGGCGATAGATTCAGGTCACGAACCAGGCTCTGTGCATCACATTCTCCAGCCATCGCAAACCCGAGGCGATTGAATTCAGGTTCGGTCGTACGTGCATTATCTGCGGCACGAATACTGGCCAGCAGGTGTTCGGCAAACGACAGCTCCGACACACCTTGAATTTCGTCAATAAAGACGACGATGCGCTCCTGGACGTTCTTCAAGATGATCTGAACGTAAAATTCGACAAGCCTTTGCCGGTTGCTCAGGATCGAGTGGTCTTGCCACCAAACCAGCAGATCGATCTTGAGCCGAAGCTGCCGGCACAGCCGATAGGCAATACTGTAATACCAACGACCCGCATCCGAGTCACCGTCACGTTCGCCGATCTGTTTGAGATCGAGAACAACGACTCTGAAGCCTTTGTTCTGCAACCGTGCCGATGTCGAGGCAATCAGGCTGGTCTTGCCGGTACGATCCGGCGAAATCACGTGCGCGTGATTGCCGGCGACCAGTGTGTCGAACAACAGATCGTCTGCGGATCGACGGACATACCCCGGTCGCAGGGCGTGCAGCGGCACACCAACATTGAAAAACTCGGCGGTTTTAGACGAGTCCGTCGAATTCGAATTGTCCAGTTTCTCGGTCATTGCTCGAGGTTTTTCGCCAGATCATGCGGGGCGCGGATAGACTGGCCAATGCTTACATTCAATGCGCGAGCGCCCGATATTGCAAGCAACCGTTGCCAAGTTTTTGAAAAAAAGCGAATTCACACAAAAGCCTATGCACCGAGATCCGTAATTCGATTCGACGATGGAGATGGTGCGGTTAAGACGGTATCATTCGCGTCGTCAAGCCCAACCGCACACCGGAAGTGGCATTGCCTTACTGTCACCACCATAATCTCGTCCGGAAACAAAATGCTGAAGCAGAAAGGTGCTTTGGCATTCGTGTTACTTTGCCATCTAACGACACGTTTTCCAGCATGTTCGGTCATAACTGGGAGAACATCCACTGGTATCTTACCGAAGAAGACCGCGACCACGCCTTTGACCGGATGGCAACTCGCCACGGCTACTATCGGGCTTCGGATTCTCCCTCACAAGTTCTCGA
>CAZWEW010000248.1:0-2586 GCA_964633055.1 uncultured Woeseia sp.
GGGCCGGCCGTGCGATGAGTGATGTCATGCAGGGCGTCACATTGGAGGTGATGGGCGAAGGAACGTCCATGGGACCACTGAACGATGACATGAAACGTCTCGCGATCGAACGACAGGGTGACATCCAATATGAGATTGAATGGACGACTCTCGGGGAATATCTCGAGTATCTCGAGAAGCGGGGTATTTCAGTCAACGTTGCATCCTACGTTGGAGCGACGACGCTGCGTATCCACGAGGTGGGATACGAGGATCGTCCCGCGACACCGGAAGAACTAGAACGAATGCAGGAACTGGTCAAGGAGGCCATGCGCGAAGGCGCCATGGGTGTAGGTTCTTCGCTGATTTACGCGCCTGGCAATTTCGCGGACACCGATGAATTGATTGCACTAGTCGGCGTAGCGGCGGAATACGACGGGTCATACATCTCTCACCTACGTTCGGAGGGCAGCCGTCTTGAAGAGGGTGTGCAGGAACTTATCAAGATAGCGAGTATCACGGGTGCGCCTGCAGAGATCTATCACCTGAAGGCCTCGGGTCGCAGCAACTGGCACAAACTCTCCACCGTGTTCGAGATGATCGATATGGCACGCGAGGCCGGCCTCTTTATCACCGCAGACATGTACACCTACCCGGCCGGCTCAACCGGTCTGAATGCGACAATGCCGCTCTGGGTTCAGGATGGCGGACACGCTGCCTGGGTCGAGCGCCTGCAGGATCCAGACATCCGCGAGCGAGTTGCGGCCCAGATGCGCCAGCCAACCAGCGAATGGGAAAATTTCTTTGTCGACGCGGGCCCCGACAACATCCTCCTGATCGGTTTCCGAAATCCTGAACTCAGGGGCTATATAGGTATGACCCTTGCGGAGGTCGCCAAGGAGCGGGAAACAGACCCGGCGATGACGGCGATGGACCTTGTGGTCGAGGACGACAGTCGGGTTGATGCTGTCTACTTCATGATGTCGGAAGAAAACGTCAAGCGAAAGATTCGGATGCCCTGGATGAGCTTCGGATCCGATGCCAGCGCGCCTGCCACGGAAGGGGTATTCCTGCAATCGAGCCATCATCCTCGCGCCTACGGCAATTTTGCCCGATTGTTGGGCAAATACGTCCGGGAAGAAAAACTGATACCACTACAGCAGGCGATCCGGCGAATGACATCATTACCCGCGGCCAACATTGGTGCCTTTCAGCGCGGTGAGCTTCGGGAGGGATACTACGCAGACATCGTCATATTCGATCCCGATCGAATTGGTGATCGGGCAACGTTTGAAGAATCACACCAATATGCGGTTGGCATGCGTGACGTTTTTGTCAACGGAGTTCAGGTACTGAAGAATGGGAGCCATACCGGCGCGAAACCGGGTCGTGTCGTTCGTGGCCCAGGCTGGGATGGCTGGCTCTAGGAAGACTCACGCATGAAAATTAAGTCGAAACATCTCGACGAAGCTGTATCTGAAGAAATTATATCTAAGGAGCAGTCGGTGGCATTGCGTGCTTTCCTTGAGTCTCGCGCCGACATAGGTCCTACTTTCAATTTCACAAACCTTCTGTATTACTTCGGCGGCCTCATTGCGATTGGTGCGATGATGGTTCTCATGAACCTCGGCTCGGAGCGATTCGGGGGATGGGGCATTTTTTGCTTCGCAATCGTATACGCCGTGGTTGGTCTCATACTGTCTGACTTTTTCAGAAAAGGCGGACACCCAATACCTGCAGGCATTTGTGCGACCTTCGTCATTGCGCTAGTACCACTCGCAATCTATGGCCTGCAGGTCGGCAATGGCTGGTGGCCGGATGACAGTACATACCAGAATCACCAATACATTCGATGGCATTGGATCTATCTTGAACTAGGCACATTAGTCGCCGGCGTGATCATGCTTTGGCGGTTTCGGTACCCATTTATGATGATGCCAATCGCAGTTACGCTCTGGTATATTTCTATGGAAGTCGCCATACCGCTGATGACCGAAGACCTTGACGAGATCCGGGAGTTCCCTTCGTTTTTTACCATGTGGTTCGGGGTTGCGACGATCTTCGTCGCATTGTGGGTCGACTTGCGTTCGCGAGGCTCTGCCGACTTTTCTTTCTGGCTGTACATTTTCGGCGTGATCACATTTTGGGGAGGGCTAAACTCTCAAGATTTTGACGGCGAACTGGCGAAGTTTCTCCTCTTCTCGATTAATATCGGGCTAATTCTTGTTGGCGCCATTCTCGTGAGGAATGTATTTGTCATCTTTGGTGCATTCGGTGTGGCACGCTATCTCGGGTATCTCGCAGGGTCAGTTTTCCAGGATAGTTGGGGGTACCCAATTGCACTGGCTGCAATTGGGTTGTTGATCGTTTACTGCGGCCTGCTTTGGAACAGGCACCATGAGACTCTCGCCGCACGACTTAGGGTACTACTACCGATGCCGCTCCGAGAGTTGGTCGAATCACGAGACTACGGTGGAAAACTAAATACAAGAAAAGCTGAAACTCTTTGATACTAAAGATTACAGGCTAATAGACGGAACCTATGACAGCACTCGGGCATCGGTCTTTTAGATCGCGTATTACAGAAATGTCAGACTTCTGGTTCAG
>CAZWEW010000249.1:0-2575 GCA_964633055.1 uncultured Woeseia sp.
TACGATGCTCGATGCTGACATGGAGCGCTTCATCAAGTTGGACAAGGATGATTTTGTGGGTAAGGCTGCGACACTCGAGCAACAAAAAGGCAAGCGTACGTTGCAGCTGATTTACTTTGAGGTCGATGCCGTCGACTCGGATGTCCGGGGTAACGAACCGATCTTTGTCGGCGACACCTGCATCGGCCTGACGACGTCCGGCGGCTATGGTTACGCTGTCGGGAAAAGTCTGGGCTTCGGTTATGTCGGTCCCGAACTGAGTGAGCCGGGTACGGAGCTGACGATCGGTTTATTGAACCAAGGCCGCCGGGCGATAGTGCTGGCCGAGCCGGCGTACGACCCTGCCAACGAACGCTTGCGAGCCTGAGACCGTGTCGGACTTGCCGCAAAAAGCCGGAGTGGTCGTCATCGGTGGCGGTGTCATCGGTTGCTCGATCGCCTATCACCTCACGAAAGGGGGCTTCGACGACGTGGTGTTGCTGGAACGCCAGCAGCTGACCAGCGGTACGACTTGGCACGCTGCTGGACTCGTTGGTCAGCTGCGTACCTCGATCAATATGACCAAGCTCGCCAAGTACACCAGTGAGCTTTATCGCGGACTCGAGGAAGAGACGGGGCAGGCAACCGGGTACCGGCAGTCGGGATCGATTTCCATTGCGGCGACTGAGGAGCGTTTCGAGGAACTGAAGCGTAGCGCCTCGATGGCAAGGGTGTTCGATCTCGAAGTCAACGTTGTTACCGTCGACGAGATTGCCGAACGATATCCACTCATCAATACCGACGACCTGTTTGGCGGTATCCATATTCCATCTGACGGTTACGCGAACGCCGTCGACATTACCCAGGCGCTTGCCAGGGGCGCGCGGAATCGTGGTGCGCAGGTCTTCCAGGACACAAAAGTTGAGGAGATCGTTTGCGACGGTTGCAGGATCATGGGCGTCCGCACATCGAAGGGCGATATCGAAGCAGACAATGTTGTCATCGCCGGCGGCATGTGGTCGCGTGACCTTGCGGCCTCCGTCGGTGTCAACGTGCCGTTACATGCCTGCGAGCATTACTACGTGCTGTTCGAATCGGTTGAAGGACTTTACCCGGAACTGCCGGTGCTCCGCGACTACGACGCATGCACCTATTACAAGTACGACGCTGGCAAGTTGTTGGTGGGTGCGTTCGAACCGACGGCGAAACCTTGGGGAATGGACGGCATTGCGGAAGATTTTTGCTTTGACGAGATCGCTGGTGACTTCGATCATTTTGAGCCCGTATTGTATGACGCGATGGCACGTCTGCCAGCACTGCAGAATGCTGGTATTCAGAAATTCTTCTGCGGTCCTGAGAGTTTTACACCGGACGTGCGCTACCACATTGGGAAAGCGCCGGAGCTTGAGAATTGCTGGGTATCGGCCGGTATGAATTCCATCGGGCTGCAGTCTGCCGGCGGTATTGGCAAGGTCATGACCGAATGGATGCGTGATGGGTATCCTCCAGCCGATCTTTGGGAGGTCGATGTCAGGCGCAACATGCCGTTCCAAGGCAACCGCAAGTATCTGCACGAGCGCGTATCCGAGAGTCTCGGCCTGCTCTACGCAACGCATTTTCCGTTCAGGCAGTACGAAACGGCGCGGGGCGTGCGCAAGTCGGCGATTCACGACCGGCTCGTGACCGCCGGCGCCTGTCACGGCGAGGCATTTGGCTGGGAGCGGCCGAACTGGTATGCGCCGGACGGTATCGAGGCGAAGTATGAATACAGCTACGGTCGACAGAACTGGTTTGAACACTCGGCAAAAGAGCATCGCGCCGTCCGTGAAAACGTCGCGTTGTTTGATCAGTCGTCGTTCGCAAAATTCAGGCTCGAGGGGCCGGACGCGCTGGCGGTCATCAACAATGTATCGGCCAATGACATGGATGTCCGGCCGGGCAGGCTCGTGTATACGCAGTGGCTCAATGATCGCGGTGGAATCGAGGCCGACTTGACCGTGACACGGTTGAGCGAGGATGTATTTCTCGTTATTACCGCCGCTGAAACCGAAACGCGCGATTTCCACTGGCTCAAGGGGCATATTCCAATTGGTGCTAACTGCGTGCTGACGAACGTTACATCTGCGATGGGTGTCATCTCGATCATGGGACCGAAGTCGAGAGCATTGCTGCAGTTGCTGACGCCGGCAGACATGAGTCACGATGCCTTTCCGTTCGCGACAAGCCGGGAAATCGAACTCGGCTACGCGATTATTCGGGCGTCGCGAATAACCTTCGTGGGCGAACTCGGTTGGGAGCTCTACATCCCCACCGAGTTCATGCAGGATGTCTACGACGAGATTGTTGCCACGGGAGCGGATTTCGATCTGGTCCATGCCGGTTACCATGCGCTCAACTCGCTGCGTTTGGAAAAGGGTTATCGGCATTGGAGTCACGACATCACCGACGAAGACTCGCCACTCGAAGCCGGTCTCGGCTTCACGGTGAAGGCCGACAAGCCGGACGGATTCATCGGACGTGATGCGTTGTTGAAACAGGAGGAAGAAGGCCTGCATCGCCGGCTCGTGCAATTCAGGCTCGAGGATCCCGAACCATT
>CAZWEW010000250.1:0-2553 GCA_964633055.1 uncultured Woeseia sp.
CCGACGACATTTCCGTAAGGCACCGCACGATCCGCCTTGACCAGTACAGCCGTATCCGGTCGATTGCGTATGACTGCGGCAGTTCGGGCGACGATTTCCCGTGCATTTTGTGGCAGATCTTCGTCATCGCCAATATTAATATAGAGATTACCGGCTTCATCCACGCTCAGAACAATCGGTGTTTCGTTTGCTTCGCTGTCGATCGGTTCAGATGCTGCTTCCGGCAGATCGACTTCGATACCCTGCGTCAGCAGCGGCGCAGTTACCATGAAAATTATGAGCAGAACAAGCATAACGTCGATGTACGGTACGACGTTGATCTCGCCCATCAGCTTGCGTTTCTGCAACGGTGTAGTAGCCATGTCACACCCCCTTGTTTCTTGCGCGTGCGTGTCGCTGCAGGATGCTGGTGAACTCCTCAGTAAATCCGTCGTAACGGATTTCCAGCCGGACGACCTTGTCGGCATATCGGTTATATGCAATTACGGCCGGAATAGCCGCAAATAAGCCGAGCGCCGTTGCTATCAGCGCCTCGGCAATCGGCCCCGCCACAGTCGCAAGCGTCACCGACTGCATGTTCCCGATTTGCATAAAGGCGTTCATGATCCCCCACACAGTGCCAAACAGGCCGACGTAAGGGCTTGTCGAACCGATCGTCGCCAGAGTCGCCAAGCTTTGTTCCAGCCTGTCGACCTCGCGCATCTGCGCAACCCGCATGGCCCGCCGACACTCATCGACCAGTTTCTCCGCGGTCACGTCACCAGCCTCGCTCAGGCGATTGAACTCCCGAAAGCCCGCCTTAAAAATGCTCGACATCCCGCTGCTGCCGTTTTTTTGGCGCGTTGCACTTCGATAAAGCATATTGAGGTCGCCCCCGGACCAGAAGCTCGTTTCGAAGTCGTCCGAAGCTGTCTTTGTCTTATGAATTAATTTGCGCTTGAACCAGATAATTCGCCAAGACATGAACGATGCAGCCAGGAGCAGCAACATGACGATCTGCACCGGCCAGCTGGCATCCATGATGAGGCGAATCACGTCCATATTCATGTTCATTCGGTTTAATCCTCGAATATATGTGCGGGAATGCGGAGTGGTTTATGGGTGTCCGCATTGACGTAGGCTATCTTGATCCTGCCCCGACAGAGCAATTCATCATCAAGGCTTTGCCTGTAAATGCATTGTTTGATCAAGAGTGTTACTCGCTTCAGTTTCTCGAGCCGGGCGGTTGGCGCGAAAGCAATCAGAATCAGGTCTTGTCAAAAAGAGGCATCGTTGTCGACGAATCCCTAGCTGGCGGCACCAGCCCAAAATGCTGGTAAGCATTGCCGGTCGCGACCCGACCACGCGCCGTTCGCATCATGAATCCCTGCTGAATCAGATACGGTTCCAGCACATCCTCGATCGTGCCGCGTTCCTCGCCAACTGCCGCCGACAGCGATTCGATACCCACCGGCCCACCGTCAAACTTTTCGATAATTGTCAGCAACAGACGACGATCCATCGCATCGAACCCATTCGGATCGACCTCCAGCATATCCATCGCACTGATTGCAACGGCTTCGGTCACGATACTATCCGCTTCGACCTCTGCATAGTCTCGGACACGGCGAAGCAATCGGTTGATGATTCGCGGTGTGCCCCGTGCTCGCCCTGCCAGCTGTCTCGCGCCACCATCATCGATCTCGAGATTCAGTATTCCGGCCGATCGGCAGGCGATGTCATGAAGTTCCTGCTCAGAGTAGAACTCGAGTCGCTGCACAATCCCGAAACGATCCCGCAATGGTGACGTCAACAGTCCGGCGCGCGTGGTGGCGCCGACCAACGTAAACGGCGGAAGGTCGAGCTTGATTGAACGCGCGGCAGGCCCCTCACCTATCATGATATCCAGCTGAAAATCTTCCATTGCCGGATAGAGGACTTCTTCAACGACCGGGCTCAGCCGGTGGATTTCATCGACGAACAGTACGTCGTTGGGTTCCAGGTTGGTCAGTATGGCAGCCACGTCACCGGGCCGCTCGAGGACGGGTCCGGATGTTTGACGAAGATTGACCCCCATCTCGTTCGCGACGATATGCGCGAGGGTTGTTTTGCCGAGCCCGGGCGGACCAAAAATGAGCAGATGATCCAGCGATTCCTCACGATTTCTTGCTGCCGTGATGAAAATATTCATTTGCTGCTTGACACTTGGCTGGCCGACGTACTCTTCGAGACGCTTCGGACGAATGGCCCGGTCGAACGCCCTGTCTTCGTCACGTGGTACCGCGCTCGTGAGTCGATCATGTTCGATCTCACTCATCAATTCGCCGCCTGCCGGAGTGCAACACGAATGATGTCTTCGGCCGACATATCGTCCGTGCCGATCGATGAAAGCAGGCGTTTCACTTCACTTGGTTTGTAACCAAGCGAAATCAGCGCATCGATGGCCTCCGATCGAGAATCGGTCGTTGCAGGGCCCGCTACCACAGTCAGCGACGCTGTCCTGTCTATCTTGTCGCGCATCTCAATGATCAATCGTTCAGCCGTCTTCTTCCCGACCCCCGGAATCTTGACGAG
>CAZWEW010000251.1:0-2459 GCA_964633055.1 uncultured Woeseia sp.
CGAGGCGGAACGAAAGCGACTCGAGGAACTTGAACGGCAAAGAACGGAAAATGCGCGTTTGAGGCGCGAAGCCGAAGCGGCAGAGATACGTCGCCGCCAGCAGCAGGAGATCGAGACGGAACAGCGGCGGATTGAGGCTCTTCAAGCAAATGACACGGTGAGGTGGGTGTATGCTTTGAATCAGGCCATTTGGCAGAATTTTGTTTTGCCGGCATCTGCGCCGTTGGATCTTGAATGTATAGTCGATGTTCGCCAAGCGGCGGGCGGCAACGTCATTGATGTTCAGATTGGCCGGTGCAATGGAGACGATGCGGTAAAACGAGCTATCGAAGCTGCTGTGTACAAGGCGTCTCCCTTGCCAAAACCCGACAATCTAAGGATTTTCGAGCGGGACTTGCGAATCACGTTCAAACCTGAACAATAAGGGCACCTCTGGAATAGCTTGGCCAAAATTATGCGAGATTTGTTTGTCCGGTGGCTGGTTGCGTTTACGTTGCTCGCCGTAATTACAATGCTGGCCCGCGCGCAGCTCGAGTTCGATATCACGGATTTTGTCGGGAAGCGCACGCCGGTCGCGATCGTCCCGTTCGGCTGGGAAGGAGAGGGTGTAGAGGCGCCGTTTGATATTGACGGTATCATTGGGGCCGACCTGAGCCGTAGCGGGCGTTTTAGGCCCATCCCCGAAAGGGACATGCTGCAAAAGCCGATCGCAAGCGTCGATATTGATTTTGACGACTGGTCAATTCTCGCCGTCGAGGCCGTCGTTATCGGAAAGATTACCCAGACGGGCGCAAACGCCTACAGCGTTCAGTTCCAGGCATTTGATGTTTTCAATCGCCGACAACTGGTTGGTTACCGCATGCCTGCAAGCCGCGACACTATGCGGCGCGTCGCTCACAGAGCGGCCGACATGATTTACGAAAAACTCACCGGTATTCCTGGTGTATTCGGAACGAAAGTTGCTTACGTACGGGCGACGGGGCGAGAGGACGACCGGAATTACTCCCTGGTTGTGTCGGATATGGATGGCGAGAACCAGTTCATCATCATGGAATCCACCGACCCGATCATGTCGCCCGCCTGGTCACCTGACAGTCGACAGCTCGCCTATGTCTCGTTCGAGGATGATGTATCCACGATCTTCGTGCAAACCTTGCGTACCGGCAATCGTATCAAGGTCTCCAGCCGTGCTGGAATCAATGGGGCGCCGGCATTTTCGCCGGATGGCCGCAAGCTCGTGCTGACGTTGGGCGGGCTTGATGGCAACCTGGATATTCACGTCCTTAACCTGCGGAACCGGAACCTGACGCGACTGACAACCAACCGGTCCATCGATACTGAAGGGACCTGGTCGCCGGATGGGCAGACAATCTACTTTACGTCCGACCGGGGTGGGAGCCCCCAGGTGTATCGAGTTTCCGTAGACGGGGGAAGGCCGCAGCGCGTCACGTTCGAAGGCAGTTATAATGCAAGGCCGAGACTGTCGCCGGACGGAAAGCGACTGGCATTGGTTACACTTGATCGTGGGAACTACAGGATCGCCGTACAGGATCTCGACGATGGGGATTTACTGGTACTTTCGACGGGTAGGCAGGACGAATCGCCTAGTTTTGCGCCAAATAGCGACTCACTGATCTATGCTACCCGGCAGGGGCGGGATGGCGTGCTGGAAATGGTATCGGCCGATGGGTTGGTGCGGCAGCGACTTGGCTCCGGTAACGGAGACATCAGGGAACCGGTCTGGTCGCCGTTTCCGCGTTACTGATAATGACTTATTACTTTAAAAAAGATATATAACATATTGTATATTAATTGTTATTTATAGTATTAAACAACCGATATTAAGGAAAACACCATGAAAATTCATTCATTGCTGACTGTGGGCTTCGTTGCACTGACGCTGGCCGCTTGTGGTGGCCAGGACATTCCGGACCCCGATCCCGAGGGTGATGGCACGATGATCGGTGGCGACGACAGCATGTCCTCGACTGACGGTTTTGATGACGGTGGTATGGGCGCCGGTGAGGAATTCAACGATTTCGATCTAATGGACCAAGAGCAGGATCAGGGCCAGGAGTTAACGATGGTCATTTATTTCGATTTTGACCAATCTGAACTCCGCACCGAGTATGCCGACGTGCTTCAGGGTCATGCCGGAAACCTTGCCAATGACGGTCGTACCCAGATTCGCCTCGAAGGTCATGCTGACGAACGCGGGTCCCGGGAATACAACATTGGTCTTGGTGAGCGCCGTTCGCAATCGGTTCGTCGCCTGTTATTGATCCAAGGTGCATCGCCCGGTCAGATCTCCACAGTGAGTTTCGGCGAGGAGCGGCCGGCAGCCTTTGGTAGCGATGAGGAGGCCTATCAGCTGAATCGGCGTGTCGAGATCAAGTATCTGAACTGACGGTGCTCTGACCATGCGCGCCAAGTCACTGATAGCAGCAGCCACTCTAGCA
>CAZWEW010000252.1:0-2410 GCA_964633055.1 uncultured Woeseia sp.
GTATGAGCAGATGTATATATCTGGGGTAGGGCGGGTGGCATCCTGCCCTGCCCCCTTTCAGGAAAGATAGCTATAAATATGACAAACCAAGCCACTCCAACAAGCTAACGACAAGTTGACATTGAGTTGACATTGGGGGTTTTACAAATTATTAAACAGAGATTCTATTTAATAAGTAACTGATTTAATTATAATTATTTGTTTGTAATAATTTATCGAACAGCGTTGTCAGAGTCCGTAGTCCTACCACTAGACGATCCCCCAATCCGCTCCAGCATTTTTTGCTAGAACGATTCCAATCGGTACGGATTGAGCTTTAGGGCAGCCTCTAGTCGCCTTATCAAAATTAGCGCTTCGAGTATTGCGTTGCCCGACGGGCCTTGCGGAGTCCAACCTTTTTTCGTTCGACTTCGCGTGCGTCGCGTGTTACGAAACCTGCCTTTCTAAGCGTCGACCTCAATGACTCGTCGTACTGCATCAGTGCGCGCGTCAAGCCGTGGCGAATGGCACCTGCCTGGCCGGTAGTACCACCGCCCGAGACAGTCACGTTGATATCGAACTTGTCGGTCATATCGATCAGTTCAAGCGGCTGGCGGACAATCATACGGGCCGTCTGACGACCGAAAAACCGATCCAGTGGCCGGTTGTTCACTTGGATCTCACCCGAACCATTTTTCAGGAATACGCGCGCGGTGGACGTTTTGCGTCGCCCCGTGCCGTAGAAATGGGTATCACTCATCGTTGTAGCCTCTGGTCTTGCGCTTCTGGCGCTCAGACGTTGATTTCCAGCGGAATCGGCTGCTGTGCCTCATGCGGGTGCTCGGGACCGGCAAATACGCGCAGTTTCGACAGCATTTTCCGTCCGAGCGAGTTACGCGGCAGCATACCCTTGACGGCAAACTGCAGTGCCCGCTCCGGAGCTTCCTGCATCAGCTTCTCAAGCGACATCGACTTCAGATTGCCAATGTATCCCGTGTGCCGATGATACATCTTGTCCTGCATCTTGTTGCCTGTGACACGGATTTTCTCAGCGTTAACGACCACGATGTAATCGCCCGTATCCACGTGCGGGGTGTACTCCGGCTTGTGCTTGCCTTTCAGGCGCCGAGCAATCTCCGTTGACAGGCGACCCAAGGTCTTGTTCGTGGCGTCAACCACATACCAGTCGCATCGTACCTCATGCGGCTTGGCAAAAAACGTCTTCATCATCTCAATCCAGTTGGAAACCGTTTCGGGCTCAAAAAAGCGGCCCGGTCGGCCGCTCTGCTCTGCCATTGGGGATGCATTCACGCGCCTGCCCGGCGGAAGGCGCGAAATCTTACTCGACGCAGTGTCCCATTGCAAACAAACTGGCCATTCTCCAAGGAAAAACGCTGCACCGATCAACTTCAATTTTTTATTATAAAATCAATCACTTGAAACTTGACGTGAGACCGATTAACAACTTGCCACCGATGTCATCGGGAACATGGTTATAATCACGCCGGTGGAAGACCGCAAACTGACTGCAGTAGACCGAATTCTGGTCGGCCTAGACCAGGCCCTCAAAACCGTCAATTCCGAGCCAACTCGCGCGACACGGCCCAATCCGGCCGCGGGTTTGGATGAACCCGAATTGACGGACACCGAGCAAGCACACGCGGCGGGCCTGATGCGTGTTAATCATGCCGGCGAAATCGCAGCCCAAGGGCTTTATCAGGGCCATGCAGCAGTCGCACGTTCACCTGAAATTGAAGAACAGATGAAACAGGCAGCCGACGAGGAACTCGATCACCTCGCTTGGTGCGAACAACGGCTTGGCGAACTGGGAACCGAACCCAGCCTCTTGCGCCCCCTTTGGTACGCTGGCTCTTTCACGATCGGAGCCGCAAGTGGTGTGCTCGGTGACAAGTGGTCGCTCGGGTTCATCGAAGAAACCGAAAAACAGGTTTCTGAGCATCTGGCAGGACACCTCGACGGTCTGCCGGAAAACGATGTTAAGAGTCGTGCGATTGTCGCGCAAATGCGTGAGGAGGAAGAAACGCACGGCGAAAACGCAAGGAAAGCAGGTGCCGCACAATTGCCTACGACGGTGCGACGTCTGATGAAAGCGATCGCCGGTGTCATGAAGATTACGGCCTATCGAGTCTAATCTAAATGCATATTTCGCCAAGCGGCCGTCGATCGCCCCGCTTTGACTTTGCCAAAAGATTGGGCAGGCGCGATAGCGGCAGTCATAAGGCTGCCACCAACAATACGTATAAAACTTCGGCGATCCATATGCCGTTTCCTTATTTATTCTTAGGTGAAATAGCA
Source organism: uncultured Woeseia sp. (assembly GCA_964633055.1). Taxonomy (GTDB): domain Bacteria; phylum Pseudomonadota; class Gammaproteobacteria; order Steroidobacterales; family Woeseiaceae; genus SZUA-117. The sequence goes on from CAZWEW010000252.1 coordinate 2,296, forward strand.
AGCTCCCAAATTGCGGCAATGAATCGCCTATGATGCTGCTGCAATTTCCGCCCTCATCTCCGCAATAGTCGTAGCGTAGTCGTCGCTCCCGAAAATCGCCGAACCTGCGACAAAC
>CAZWEW010000253.1:0-2410 GCA_964633055.1 uncultured Woeseia sp.
GAGGCATTGCCCACCGGGCAGTCATCAAGGCTATCGGGGGACGCCAGGTGGATTACAAGTTCGGCCATGCTGCCGAACACATAATCCCAGAGCATTTCACGATGCTGGACTCCTATCACTGCAGTCGCTACAACACGAATACTGGTCGTCTGACCCCCGAGATGTTTGAGCAGGTTTTTGCGCGCGCCCGGCAATTACTGGATACCTGACGACCGAACGCATGATTGCCCAAGTAAACGAAGAATTCGATTACCGGACGTTTCTCAAGAGTCTGACCCATCGGCCCGGCGTCTACCGGATGCTGAATGCCAGCGGAAAGGTGATCTATGTCGGCAAAGCGCGGTCGCTAAAAAGGCGTGTATCGAGCTACTTCCATCGTAGCGTGACTGATCCCAAAACGGCGGTATTGATGCAGTTGGTAACGACTATTGAGGTGACGGTGACAAACACTGAAACCGAAGCACTTATCCTCGAATACAACCTGATCAAGGAGCAGAAACCACGTTTCAATGTGCTCCTGCGTGACGACAAGAGCTATCCCTATATTTACGTCTCGACAGATCATGCATTCCCACGCCTTCGTTTTCATCGCGGCGCGAGAAAAGGGAAAGGGCGTTATTTCGGTCCCTATCCAAGCACAAGTGCGGTCCGTAAGACACTTAACGAATTGCAGAAGCTGTTTCTGGTCAGACAATGCCCTGACAGCTACTTCCGAAATCGCACCCGACCGTGCCTGCAGTACCAGATTCGTCGATGCACAGCACCCTGCGTGGGCCATATCGATGAGGCAACCTACAAGGAGGATATTGACGCAGCCATCCTGTTCCTGGAGGGGAAGAACAGGAACGTCATCGATGCGATGGTCAGGCGCATGGAGGACTCATCCGAAGGTCAGGACTACGAACAGGCGGCGCGTTTTCGCGACCAGATTTCAAGATTAAAAAAAGTCGAGGCAGAACAGCTCGTGACCCGCACGACAAGCGCAGATCTTGATGTCATTGCCGTCTCGCAGCTCCCTGGCGTGGACTGCGTGACGATCATTTACATTCGTGGCGGCAAGGTGATTGGTAGTCGTAACTTTTTCCCTCGTGTCAGTGGGGGTGCTACTGTCAAACAGGTGTTATCGGGCTTCTTGCCACAGTACTACCTGAAGAAGTCGGCCCCTCCTGAAATCGTCGTTGATTCGAGCATAGAGGATCGTGAACTTCTTGAGGCCGGATTCACCGATCAGTCGGGTCACAAGGTACAAATCAAGAGCCGCGTCCGAGGTGACCGCTTTCGCTGGCTTCAATTGGCACGCACGAATGCGGAACAAGGGGTCAGGCTGCATGTCGCCAGTAATGCCACACTCCAAAAACAGTTTGCGGCACTGGGTGACGTGCTGCAGCTCGATGCGCCACCAGATCGACTGGAGTGTTTCGACGTCAGTCATACGGGAGGAGAGGCCACGGTGGCATCGTGTGTCGTCTTCAACCAGGCCGGACCGCTTAAGAGTGATTATCGCCGGTTCAATCTGACACCTAACTCGGGGGGGGATGATTACGCAGCAATGGCCGAGGCGCTGAGCCGACGTTACCGGCGAGTCAAGAAAGGTGAAGTGCCCATACCTGATGTTCTGTTTGTCGATGGTGGCAAAGGGCAGTTGGCCCAAGCTCTCATCGTGCTCGATGAACTGGAACTCGACTGGTTGCAGGTTGTGGCAGTCGCAAAGGGTCGCTCGAGACGGCCGGGGAAGGAACAGCTTTTCTTGGCAGACCAGAGTGTGCCCACTATACTGCCGTCAGATTCACCAGCGCTTCACTTGATACAGCAAATCAGGGACGAGGCTCATCGCTTCGCGATCACCGGCCATAGGCAGCGACGCGCCAAGGCAAGAAAGACCTCGCGTCTAGAGGAGATACCCGGGCTTGGACCCAAGAGGCGTCGGGAACTCCTGAAACAATTTGGGGGATTACAGGGTGTGCGTGGTGCGGGTATCGACGACCTCGTCAAGGTCCGGGGGATTAGCCGCGCGCTGGCACAGAAAATCTATAACAACCTGCATCTGGACGGTACTTGAAAACAAATATTCCGAATCTCCTTACTTGGATTCGTATCTTCTCGATTCCACTGGTTGTCTGGTGCTTCTTTAGTGACATCAGGATCGAGGGCGACAATTTTGCTCGCCCGCTGGCTGGTCTCCTGTTTGGGCTCGCCGCGCTCACTGACCTGTTGGATGGCTATCTCGCGCGAAAATGGAACCAGATTTCACGGTTCGGTGAATTCCTCGACCCGGTCGCGGACAAGCTGATGGTGGGGACTTGTCTGGTAATGCTGGCCCACACCGATGGTCGGTACGAAGTCGCACTGATTGCCGCCGTCATCATTGGCCGTGAGATCACCGTGTCCGCACTACGTGAATGGATGGCCG
>CAZWEW010000254.1:0-2386 GCA_964633055.1 uncultured Woeseia sp.
GTCAGTATTTCGTCGATGATGAAGAGATTATTTTTTTCATCTTGGCCAAACTCGAATTTTGTGTCAGCGATAATGATGCCTCGCTCAAGCGCATAGGATGCAGCGCGTTCGTAAATTTGAATCGACAAATTGCGCACCTTTTCAGCCAGTGCAGAACCGATCATCGACTCAACCTGCCCAAAGCTGATGTTCTCATCGTGATCGCCCGCGTCGGCCTTGGTTGCGGGAGTGAAAAGTGTTTCCGGAAGTTGCGACGCCTGTTCGAGTCCCGGCGGCAACGCGATGCCGCAAACCGACCCTGTTTCCAGGTAGTCGCGCCATCCGGACCCAATCAGGTAGCCCCGCACGACGGCTTCGATCGGTAGCGGTCGCAAGCGTTTGACGACAATAGCGCGATGCTCGAGCGAATCGGCAAGGTCGCCGCTGATTACATTAGACAGGCGGGTCTTGGTCAGGTGATTAGGTACGAGGTCCTCCATCATCCTGAACCAGAAATGCGATAACTCGGTGAGCACCTGACCCTTGGCGGGCACTGGATTCGGCATGACGACGTCATAGGCGGATATGCGGTCCGTCGTGACAATCAGCAGGTGTTCATCGTCGACGTCGTAGACGTCGCGCACCTTGCCGCGCGCAATCGGCTCCAATCCGGGTAAGTCAGATTCGAAGAGGGTGTCAGTGTTATCCATGATCGTACGATTGTTTCTCGAACCTTGCGATGATCGCTGCTGGCAACTCTATGCGCAAGCTGTAAGGTTGGGAATTGCCCGGCCCTGATTTAGAGTTACACGATGAATGAGCAGAAACACGTCTATGGCGGTCAATATGACGTACTGGGGTAAAGTCATCGGCACAGTCGCGGGATTGGCGACCGGACGCCCGTGGATGGCCATCATCGGGCTGATTGTGGGCCACCAGTTTGATCGTGGTTTCGCCGACAAGTTTACGAAGTTCGGCCCCGACGTATCGAGTCAGCGGCTCGAACAGGTCACACCAGAGTTCGTTTGGATTCTCTTTGAAACTATGGGCCACATTGCCAAAGCCGATGGCCGCGTCTCCGAGGACGAGATTCGAGCGGCGAGTGCACTGATGCATCGGCTTGGCCTTAGCGAGGTAGAAATCCGCACTGCCATTGAACATTTCGAAGCCGGCAAACGTTCGGATTATCCAGTGCGTGACAGGATTCGGGAGCTCCGCAGGCAGGCTGCCCGAAAACAGGAACAGCGAGGATTGTTTCTTCGGTTGTTGATGGAGATGACGCTCGTCGACGGATCCATTCACAAGCGCGAACGCGCCATTCTGTGGCTGGTGTGCACCGAGTTGGATATTGGGCGTGTTGAACTCGCCCAGCTTGAGGCGATGCTCAGGGCACAGCGCGGTTTTCGCAGGTCTGCCGCTGGGGCTGCAGACAGCCGACGCGTTGACGCCGCGTACCGGACATTGGGTGTGGGCCAGTCTGCATCGAACGACGAGATTAAAAAGGCCTACCGTCGACTAATGAACAAGAGTCACCCGGACAAACTTGCTGGTGGCGACCATGATGAGGAGACGATTTCGGAAGCGGAACGCCGTACCCGCGAAGTCCGCAGTGCTTACGAGATGCTCAAAACGCGACGTGGTATTAGATAGTGTTAAAGTTGCACCGTCGACAACAAAAGGACTGCTCGTGAAACCGCTGATTGCACCTTCCATCCTGTCTGCGGACTTTGCACGACTGGGTGACGACGTACAGGCCGTGCTCGACGCGGGTGCCGACATCGTCCACTTCGACGTTATGGACAATCACTTCGTCCCCAACTTGACGATCGGACCGATGATTTGCGAGGCGCTCAGGGACTTTGGAATCGAAGCGCCAATTGACGTTCACCTGATGGTGGAGCCGGCCGACCGGATCATCCCGGATTTTGCAAGGGCGGGTGCCACCTACATTACGTTTCACCCCGAAGCCAGTACGCATGTCCACCGTACATTGGGTCTGATCCGCGAGCATGGATGTTTGGCTGGGTTGGTGTTCAATCCGGCGACACCGCTCAGTTGGCTCGAACATGTCATTGAGGACCTCGACATGGTGCTCCTGATGTCCGTAAATCCAGGATTCGGTGGGCAGGCGTTTATCGAGTCGTCATTGGCGAAGCTCAGGGAAGCTCGGCAGTTGATCGGTGAGTCGGGCCGAGAAATTCGCTTGGAAATTGACGGCGGTGTAAAAACGGGCAACATCAGGGAAATTGCTGCGGCAGGTGCGGATACGTTTGTCGCAGGTTCGGCAATTTTCGGGAGCGACGACTACGCTATGACTATTGCGGAGATGAGGGCGGAAATTGCAGCAGCATCATAGGCGATTCGTTTAGATTAGACTCGATAGGCCGTAATCTTCATGACACCGGCA
>CAZWEW010000255.1:0-2379 GCA_964633055.1 uncultured Woeseia sp.
TTAACGGTAACCTGACACGCCGGGATCTACGGACGGATACCCCTTACAATACCTATACGCGCGACGGCTTACCGCCAACACCGATCGCGCTTGCTGGGCGGGCGGCAATCAGGGCGTCGCTCCATCCGGCGGATGGTACAGCGCTCTATTTTGTCGCGACGGGACTCGGTGACGGCAGTCACCAGTTCTCTGATACTAAAGAACAACACGACAAGGCCGTCCGCGAGTATCTGGCTCGCCAACGAGCAGCACAGGATATCTCCGAATGACTGTAATTCCTAAAGGCAGGTTCATAACGGTCGAGGGTATCGAAGGGACAGGTAAATCCACAAACCTTCACTTCCTTGCTAGCCTCATTGAAGCTGCCGGTTATGATGTTTTACAAACGCGCGAGCCTGGCGGATCACCGATAGCTGAACAAATCAGGCAATTAATACTCGACCACGACCAGGAGCCAATGCCCCCCATTACAGAGCTTTTGCTGTTTTTCGCAGCTCGGTCCCTGCATCTGCAAAATAAGATTCTACCGGCGCTGAAGGAGGGTAAATGGGTGCTCTGTGATCGGTTTGCAGATGCGAGCCACGCCTACCAAGGTGTTGGTAGGAAACTGGGGGTCAACCGGGTCGAGAGACTGAAAGAGTGGGTTTTGGACGGTCTGGAGCCCGATCTGACGGTGCTACTCGACGCACCGGCGGAAATCGGCATGTCCCGAGCCGCAGCACGCGGCGAAGGCGACCGTATGGACAATGAAACCCTGGTATTTTATCAGCGGGTTCGAGGCGCTTACCTAGAGTTGGCTGACGCGCATCCTGAACGTTTTGTGGTAATCGATGCCAGCTTGTCGCTCGATCGGGTCCAGGAAGCAATTAGTCAGGCGATGGCTCATTTTTTAAATAATCAACATTAATAAATAGATATAAATACTTGTTTTTATGGAATTAACTTGGCATACAGCTATTGTAGATAACTGGACGGCGAGTCAAACTCAGGGGCGACTCCCGCATGCGATGATGCTGACGGGTATCGCTGGAACCGGGAAAAGAGCGGTAGCAGCATGGTTTGCCCGTAAACGACTCGGACTGCGGGCCTCTACCATGCCGGAATATCCCGTGGAAGTGCCAGAACATGCGGATCTTCGCTGGGTTACGACCCCCGAAGACAAACACACGATTGGTATTGACCAGGTTCGCGAACTGGTTGCCCAGCTTAGCCTGACCAGTTATGAGGGTGGGGGTAAAGTTGCCGTGATCGAACCGGCAGACGCTATGACCGCCAGTGCGTCAAACGCCTTGCTCAAGACACTGGAGGAACCTCCGGGAGACACGCTCCTAGTACTCGTCGTCGACCGACCGGGGCGTCTACCGGCAACCATTGTCAGTCGCTGCCAGCGACTGAGCCTCCACGTACCGTCAGAAGACGAGGGGCTCGCATGGCTTCATTCATTTCAGCCAGGAACAGATTGGAGCAGAGCCCTGAAGGATGTGGGTTTTGCGCCACTGGCAGCTATCGAGGGCCTGTCGCGTGTTGACGAGACGAGAGCATTGACCGAAGAGCTCCGTGCGGTTGCCGATGGACGTGTCACACCGCTTAAAGTCGCCGCAAAATGGGCGAAACTCGAGCCGGATTTCGTCCTCCGATGGTTATCAAGACAGATCCAGTGTTGTATCAAACGAACTGAGCTCAGGGGGACAGCTGAGCCTTCGAAAATCGTGAGTGATTCTGTGCTGGACCGCATAGACAGGCAAAAACTGTTCTGTTTTCTAGACATAATTAACAGGCTGCGAGGTCAGCCGGTCGGGTCATTCAATGTCCAGTTGACCTTCGAATGCCTGTTGATTGATTGGTCAACGCAGCTTCAGTCTTTGACGGGAACCGAATAAACACTATATCGATCTGCCGCGCAGATCATCAAACCCGGGGTGGGGCAGAAATCGATCACCGTCGCTGTCTGCATATGTAGCGGCAAGACCGGACAAGGAAGCCACGATGTCGTCGATACCGCGACTTCTCGCATACTGGAGCGGTCCGCCATGAAATGGCGCGAACCCGGTTCCAAAGATCACGCCGGCGTCCAAAAGGTCTGCGTCGCGCACTACCTGCTCCGACAGGACTGCGACGGATTCGTTTACCATTGGCAGGATCAACCGGTCGGTCAGCCCTCCATCCGATTTTCCCGGACCTTCTTTAACGGCCTTGCCGTTCACCCAGCGGTAGAACCCTTTGCCGGATTTACGGCCGAGATTCCCGGCGTCAACCATGTTCGAGAGAATATCCGGTACCTCCCGGTCGAATTGAGCACCCAGGATATTCGATACGTGCATAGCAACGTCCAAGCCGACACTGTCTATCAATTCGATCGGCCCCATGGGCATCCCGAAC
>CAZWEW010000256.1:0-2325 GCA_964633055.1 uncultured Woeseia sp.
ACTAGCATCGATTGGCTCCGGTGAAATTTCTAGCGCTTCCGGAAGGACAGGCACCCGGTCCGGTGCCGGTAACGTCTGCGGAGCCTCGACCGATTCCTCGTTCACCATGCCTTCCATCAGGCTGTCCGGACTCCCTGCCGTCTGGCTGCTAATCCATGCCAGCGCCAGGCTGGTCGCGAAGAAAGCAGTGGCGAGAATTGCCGTGGTCCGGGAAAAGAAACTCGTCGAGCCACGCGACCCGAACACGGTGCCTGATGCACCTGCCCCGAATGCCGCACCGGCTTCAGCGCCTTTACCACGCTGCACCAGCACCAAGACAATAATTGCGAGGGCGATTAGCGTATGCGCTATCAATACTGTTGTTTGCATGGTCTCTTTACTACCTCATACCAAGGCGGCAGCGGCATCCGCTATCGCCAGGAAATCTGTCGGTTTCAGCGATGCACCACCGATCAGTCCTCCATCGATGTCCGGGTTCGAAAACAGCCCACCCGCATTGTCACCCTTTACGCTACCACCATAAAGAATCTGCAGGCCGGCAGCGACATCGCCATCCAGCGCTTCGAGCCTGCCCCGAATATGGTGATGCACGTCCTGGGCCTGTTCGGGCGTTGCGGTCATGCCGGTACCGATAGCCCATACCGGCTCGTACGCGATCACAGCATCTTCAAATGAGGCGATACCCGATGCCGACACCACAGCATCCAGTTGTTCGTCAATAATTGCCTCCGTCCTGCCCGCTTCGCGCTCTTCCAGTGTCTCGCCGACACACAGTACAGGTATCAGCCCGGCGCCCTGCGCCGCCATATACTTCTCGGCCACCACCTCGCTGCTTTCACCATAGAGCGCACGGCGCTCAGAGTGTCCAACAATGACGTGCGAGCATCCGACGTCCTTCAGCATCGACCCAGACGTCTCGCCAGTATAGGCGCCTGATTTATAGGCCGACACGTTCTGTGCGCCCAGCATCATCCGACTGCTGCCAAGCTTGGCCGCAACCTCAGCGATGTAGGGAAAGGGTGGACAAACCAGTAGATCCACCTGCTCTACGCTCAGTGCTCCGGAGAGAATACCGTCGACCAGCTTCGAATTGGCAGCACTACTGCCATTCATCTTCCAGTTTCCAGCGACAAGGTAGCTGCGCATGGCGTCAATCCGTCTGCATTAAAGGGCGCGCAAGGATACCGGGCAGTCGAGTCCAGCGCAATTTGAATAACAACCCTGTAACGTCAGGTCGCCGATTCGGCAACGACCGAAGCCAGCCGATTGGCGAGTGTCACAATCTGCTCTTTGTTCTTACCTTCAACCATGACCCGAATAACCGGCTCCGTACCGGACGCGCGCAGGACAACCCTACCCTGTTCCGCGAGTTCGTTTTCGACCGCGGCGACGGCCTCCTGGATCGCCGGCACCGTCTCCGGGTTCACCGGCTCTGGTGTCTTCACATTGACCATCGTCTGCGGATACCGCGACATGCCAGACGTGAGCGCCGACAGGGATTTGCCAGTCCGCCGCATGACGGCGAGGATTTGTAATGCTGCAACCATACCGTCACCGGTCGTCGTCTTGTCCAGGCATATCAGGTGACCTGATGTTTCACCGCCAATCGTGCCACCGGATTCGCGCAGTGCCTCGAGTACGTAGCGGTCTCCCACAGAAGTCCGTTTAAAGGCGATACCCTGTCGGTCAAGTGCGTGTTCCAATCCAAGATTGCTCATAACGGTCCCAACAACCGGACCCTGAAACAAACTATCCGATTTCCTATCGGACGCAAGTACGTAAAGCAACTGGTCGCCGTCAATAATCGCACCGTTCTCATCCACCATGACCACACGATCGCCATCCCCATCCAGCGCTATTCCAACCGAGGCGTCAACGGCAACCACCGTCTTTTGCAATAGCTCGGGAAACGTGGACCCACATCCCTGGTTGATATTCTTTCCGTTCGGAGAGCAACCAATAGTGATCACGTCGGCACCGAGTTCATTCAGAGTCCGTGGCCCCACCTTGTAGGACGCTCCATTCGCGCCATCGAACACGACCTTCACACCGTCGAGGTCCATTTCAGCCGGAAATGTGCCTCGGCAGAAATCCTGGTATCGCTCCCGCGCAGTGTCTACTCGGACGGCACGACCGAGTTTTCTCGACTCTCGGGTAATTGCCGGGTTGCCGAGTAACAGCTCAATCTCTTTTTCAACCTCATCAGACAACTTGGTACCGTTGCCATCGAAAAATTTGATCCCGTTGTCGTCGAATGGATTGTGAGACGCACTGATCATCACGCCAAGGTTACAGTTGAATACCTGGGTCAGTTTGCCAATGCCG
>CAZWEW010000257.1:0-2300 GCA_964633055.1 uncultured Woeseia sp.
TGCCGGGGGCATTCCCATTATCCCGCCTGCGACTTCGTTATATCCAGGGCATCATTGCATCGCTGGGCCTGGTCGATCGTCTAAATGAAACATAAAAAACGGGTAAGGCCCCTGTTCCTGTTGAAACAGTGAGTGTCCGGTTGACTGGCCCCGGCGCTTATGGGGTAAACGGGTTCATGGCCGTCTTTATGGGGCGCGTCACGTCCAGTTTCATGGTAACCAAGATGGTCCTGATCGGAGTCGGTATCCTGATGCTCATGATTCTCGCCCGTACGATGTTTTTTCAGCGAATTCGCGTAGGTCTTTCTTGACCGTTTTTTTAGCATGTGAGCTGCCTTGATCTGTTATGAATTCGTGAATTTGGTCAACCGCTTGTGCGTAGTGGACTCACGTTCCCTCCACGCAGGGCATGATATAAACTAGCGTTCCTTTTCTCCTGACTTTCGATCGGCGTCCCGCCCCACAAGGTCGCTGGCGGCGTAATGAGCAATTCTCTGAAAGAGCGATACGAGTCATCGCCGCTGCATGGCGACAATGCGGCAGCCGTAGAGTCAATGTACGAGCGGTACGTTACCGACCCTAGCTCGGTCCCCGAAGGATGGCGCCGTTATTTTGACACGCTTAGCGGCGAAGGAGCCGAGGTCCTTCATGCCCCGATTCGCAAGCGCCTGATCGGGGCAGTGCAGGCTAATGGCGGCAGTGCACCCGCGACGGTTTCGAAGCAGGGGAAAGGTGTTTCCGATGAAAAGCAGGCAGCTGTCTCGCGATTGATCCAGGTGTATTCACTTCGCGGACATCAGATCGCGAACCTTGATCCACTGAACCTTCACGAGCGCCATGTTCCCGGCGTGCTCAAGCTCGACTACCTTGGATTGACCGAGGCGGACATGGGCGCCGAGTTTGTGACCGTCGGGCTCGCGGGCACAGACGATAAGAGGATGAAGCTCCGGGACATCCTGACTCTGCTGAGAAAAATATATTGTGGCAAGGTCGGCGCCGAATTTGCCCATATCTCCCGCGCGAGGGAACGACTCTGGCTCAGAAAGCATTTCGAGCTAGGTATGGTGTCGGATGGGCTCCGGGTTCAGGAACGCAAGTGGGTTCTCGATCAGCTGACAGCGGCTGAAGGTATCGAACGCTACCTGCACACCCGCTTCGTCGGGCAGAAACGCTTTTCGCTCGAGGGCGGAGAAAGCCTGATTCCAATGCTAGATGACCTGATTCAGCAAGGCGGCAAGATCGGCATCAGGGAACTGGTCATTGGAATGGCGCACCGTGGCCGGATCAATGTCCTCGTTAATGTGCTCGGTAAATCTCCGGAAGAGTTATTCGAAGAATTTGAAGGTAATGTTGACCCTGAGGACATGAAGGGGTCGGGTGACGTCAAGTATCACAAGGGTTATTCGGCCGACATGAAAACAGCCGGTGGTAACGTCCACATTGCCCTGGCTTTCAATCCGTCGCACCTTGAGATCGTCAACCCGGTGGTTGAGGGCTCCGTGCGTGCCCGTCAGCAGAGACGCGGCGATGCAAAACGACAGGAGGTGGTGCCTGTCCTCATTCATGGAGATGCTGCGTTCTCAGGGCAAGGTGTGGTTCCCGAAACTTTCCAGATGTCGCAGACGAACGGTTTTACCACGGGTGGCACCATTCACATTGTCGTCAACAACCAGATCGGCTTCACGACCAGTAGGCCGTCAGACGCACGATCGACACCTTATTGCAGCGATGTCGCGAAGATGATCGAGGCACCCATTTTTCACGTGAATGGTGACGATCCCGAAGCGGCGATTTTCGTAACGCGGCTTGCACTGCAGTATCGACAAAAATTCAACAAAGACGTTGTTATCGACTTGGTCTGTTATCGGCGGCACGGCCACAACGAGGCGGATGAGCCTAATGCAACACAGCCGATGATGTATGCCCGGATTCGCGAGCATGAGACGACGCGCACAGTCTATGCCGAAAAACTGAAGCATTACGGCATCGTAACGGATGCCGTTGTCTCGAGAATGCAGGACGACTATAGAGATCGCCTTGATCGTGGTGAACCGGTCCCACGCTCATCGCTCGGTATGATCGGGAATGAGTTCACCGTCGATTGGGCGCCTTATCTTCACGGGAAATGGGATAGTGTCGTCGATACGACGATCAGTCCGGAAAAAATTGCAGAACTCGGTCGGAAAGTGACCGAGATCCCGCCGGGATTCGCGTTGCACGGGCGCGTGCAACGCGTGGTTACGGAACGAGAACGGATGGTATCTGGGGATGTCGGCATGGACTGGGGGTTCGCCGAAACA
>CAZWEW010000258.1:0-2286 GCA_964633055.1 uncultured Woeseia sp.
TCGGCCGGCTGGAAGAGCGTCCGGTCATGTTTATCGGGCACCAGAAAGGCAGGGACACCAAGGAACGCGTCCGCCGGAATTACGGCATGCCGAAGCCGGAGGGCTATCGAAAGGCGCAGCGTCTCATGAAAATGGCCGAAAAATATTCGATGCCGGTTGTAACGTTTATTGATACACCGGGCGCCTATCCGGGCGTTGGCGCCGAAGAGCGAGGACAAAGTGAGGCAATTGCCTATAGCCTGTTCCTAATGGCCAATCTGCGAACTCCGATCATCAGCATCGTCATCGGGGAAGGCGGTTCAGGTGGCGCGCTCGCGATCGGCGTCGGTGACAGGCTGCTGATGCTGCAGTACAGCGTCTACTCCGTCATCTCTCCTGAAGGTTGTGCGTCGATCCTCTGGAAAAGTGCCGAAAAGGCAGAGGAGGCGGCAGATGCCATGCGTATTACGGCTGAAAATCTGAACGAGTTCGGGCTGGTCGACGATGTTCTGACCGAGCCGCTCGGCGGCGCACATAGGAATCCTGGTGCGGTTGCTGATGTGATTCGCGACGCACTCTTGAAACACCTTGCTGACGTTGATCGGTTTGAGTCTGATGAGTTGCTTGAGCAACGTCAGCGTCGACTGGCTGGGTTTGGTCAGTTCAAGGAATCCTGACCCCTCTCGATCGTGGGTGATCTGATGGCTTTCGACTCGGACGTTCTGTTAGACAGATTACAGGCGTTGATCGGCGACGAGAGCCCCGCTCGCTGGTTGGTCGCTTATTCGGGTGGCATCGATTCTGCAGTTCTGTTGCATGCGCTTGTCTTTGCGGATACTGGAATTCCGGTCTTGGCCATACACGTAGATCACGGTCTGCACCCCGATTCCGGCCATTGGGCCACACACGCGAAACGATTCGCGAATGAACTCGGCGTTGAATTCATCAGCATGATGGTTGTGGTCCAAAACAAGACTAAACTCGGCCTCGAAGCGGCCGCCAGAGAAGCGAGGTACCGTGCATTGTCGGCTGTCGTTGAAGCCGATGACTGGGTACTAAGTGGGCACCACGAGAATGACCAGGCGGAAACCCTGCTCCTGAACCTGATGCGTGGCAGCGGACCGGCTGGCCTTGCTGGCATTGGTGCTTGTTTCCCGTTCGAAAGAGGTGTCATTGCGCGGCCGATGCTCGGCGTGTCTGGCGACGACATCGAGGCTTATGCCAGGAAACATGATGTCGACTGGATCGACGACCCGTCCAATAACGATTCGTCGTTCGACCGGAATTTCGTTCGTCGGGATGTCATGCCGCTGCTGAATTCGCGTTGGCCGGCGGTGACGAGCCGACTTCGGCAGAGTGCGGCACTTGCGGGGGAGGCAGGGGTATTACTCAGAGAACTGGCAGATGTCGATATTGCCACGTGCGGACATGCCAACCGCCTATCGCTGGTGGAAATGAATGAACTGTCACCTGCCCGGCAACGAAACTTGCTTCGTCGTGCAGCTCAGCTGTGCGGACTGCCGTCACCGCCGGCCACCCGACTCTACCAGACAATTGATGAGCTGATTCCGGCGCGCGGCGATGCTCAGCCGATCGTGACCTGGCGGGGCGGAGAATTCCGTCGGTACCGTGACCGGCTTTACGTACTGTCGCCTCTTGACGCAGAGCCGTCCGACCCGGACGGGTTGCTTGGAACGGAAGGCTCTCCGGTAATACTCGGCAAACGATTGGGGAGTGTTCGGCTGGTTTCGGCAGGGATGGCAGGTGTCGATCCGGTAGTCGCTGAGCAGGGTCTTGCTATCCGCTTCCGTGCGGGTGGCGAGGCGCTTCGAATAGCAGAGCGGGGAGCAACGAGAAAACTGAAGAATCTCCTGCAGGAGGCGCAGGTCCTGCCGTGGATGCGAAACCGGATTCCCCTTCTGTTCGCAGCCGACCAGTTGGTCGCCGTCGGTGATCTCTGGATCTCCGCCGGGCACCGGTCGAACGATGGGCTGTCGGTCGAATGGAGTAACAAACCGGCGATCATTTGATTTCGCCGCATTGTGGTGACTGCAACGATCTGATAACTTGTAACACCGTCTTTAATCAAACGACGGGATCTTTCAAGACGCCTGAAACCGTTTATTTTCGGGTGCCTTCCGGGTTGGATTAAAAGCACGTTGGCGTCGAATCCGTGTTTTTGTCCAACCGTTATTTGTTTCCCGGTAGTAAAACTGGCTGGCTGTTCTTGTATGACTTCTTACGTATTTATCACCGGCGGCGTGGTTTCCTCTCTCGGTAAGGGTATTACGTCTGCTTGCCTCGGCG
>CAZWEW010000259.1:0-2284 GCA_964633055.1 uncultured Woeseia sp.
AAGCGGAACGCTGACCAACGTTCATTTTCGCGTCGCTAGGTACTCACGCCCTTTTTGCATCAGTTTGACGAATCCGTCCTCGTCGCCACTGGCCACCACCTCACGAATCTTCGCAGCTGAGTCACAGAGGGCATCCAGCGGGTCCATGCCGAAATCATTCAGGTTCTGAATCTCGAAATACATTCTCGGGTTGTCACGCGCAACCGCACCGGAGACGAGCAACTGCGCATCAAAGGTCGTAGACGACAACCTGGCGAGTTTTGGCGCCGCCTCGCCGCTTTCAGCCAGCGCAGTAAAGAACGCGATATTCAACGCATGCGACAGGCCCAGTACATAGGCAATCAGCCGATCGTGATCCTCGAGGCCCATATCCAGTTCCTCGACCATTGTCGCCGAAAACAGGTTCTTCACCTGCACGGTCGCTTCCGGGCATCCGACATCGATAAAGATCAGATGGCGCCCCGACAGCAGTTCCGTGTCCGGACCATACATCGGATGCAGCGATGCGACCCGGCATCCTGCATCCCTGAGCGCCCCAAGACCCTCCTTCAGCGGCGATTTCAATGAACCGATGTCGAATATCAGACCTTCCGGTTCCAGTTCTGCCAGGTCTTTCAGAATCTGACCCGACACCGCCATCGGCGTCGCAACAACAATAACGTCATAGTCAATCCCTGCCTGTCGCCAATCCCGGCAACGTCCGGGGCCAGCCTTGACACCGGTGTCCGCGATGACAGTCAAGAAACCCTGCGAACTGAAATAGTCGACAAACCAGCCACCCATCTTGCCGGCGCCACCGATGATCAACGCACGGCGCCCGTCACCGGCAGCTTCTGCTGCGACCCGGCTCTTTTCCTGGTAAGCCAGTGATGCACGAATCAGGCTCGTCAATATCTCTTCGGCAAGATTCGGATCAACGCCCATCTGTCCGGCATATTCCCGCGCAGAATCCAGCACGTCCTTTTCCCGCTCAAAATCGCGGGTTGCACGACCACTTCGGTGCTTCGATTTACCAATATCGCCAACGATTTGCTGGCGCCTCGCGATCAGTTCGACAATCTGCCGATCGATAGCCGTCAGTTCACTGCGAAGATCCTCGAGACTCATAATCCTTTGCTTCCACCGGCACCCTGCCGAACGACGCACTTTGTACCGCAGACTGTATCCGAAAGCCAAACCAGTTGTTGCCCGACTGCGGGCCGCGTGACCTCCAACACCCATTCGTGCGAGTATTCAGACACGACAATTATAGAGAATAGACCAAGGAACCCCGAACGATGAAAACCCGTGCTGCAGTCGCCTGGGAGGCAGGCAAACCTCTTGAAATCGAAGAAATCGATCTCGACGGTCCGAAGGGCGGCGAAGTTTTGATTCGAAACGTCGCGACCGGCGTTTGTCACACCGATGCGTTCACATTATCCGGTGAGGACCCGGAAGGAATTTTCCCGGCCGTTCTGGGCCACGAAGGTGGCGCCATCGTCGAAGAGGTGGGTGCGGGCGTGTCGAACCTCAAGCCAGGGGATCATGTTATCCCCCTTTACACGCCCGAATGCGGCGAATGCAATTTCTGCACGTCGGGAAAGACAAATCTCTGCCAAGCTATCAGGGTCACCCAAGGACAGGGGCTGATGCCCGACAACACATCGAGATTCTCCATGAACGGCAAGCAGATCTTCCATTACATGGGTACGTCGACGTTTAGCGAGTATACGGTTCTTCCCGAGATTTCAGTCGCCAAGATCAGCGAATCGGCGCCACTCGAAAAAGTTTGCCTCCTCGGGTGCGGCATTACGACCGGTATCGGCGCGGTGCTCAACACGGCCGGAGTCGAGCCCGGCGCGCGAGTTGCGGTGTTTGGACTAGGTGGTGTCGGGCTGTCAGCTATCCAGGGTGCCATGATGGCAAAGGCCAGTCGGATCATTGCGGTGGATATCAATACGGACAAGTTCGAACTGGCCACCCAAATGGGTGCAACGGACACCGTCAATCCGATGGACCATGGCGACCCGATCCAGGAAGTTATCGTCGAAATGACCGATGGTGGCGTGGATTATTCCTTCGAATGCGTCGGCAACGTCGATCTGATGCGAGCAGCACTCGAATGCTGCCACAAGGGCTGGGGAGAATCCGTAATCGTCGGGGTCGCGGGTGCGGGTCAGGAAATCAGCACACGTCCGTTCCAACTGGTCACAGGTCGCGTCTGGAGAGGCACTGCTTTTGGAGGTTGTAAAGGCAAATCTCAGCTGCCCGGCATGGTGGAACAATACATGGATGGCGACATCAA
>CAZWEW010000260.1:0-2270 GCA_964633055.1 uncultured Woeseia sp.
CCAACCGCCAGCCGCCGGTCCGAGCCGCATAGCCGCCCAGATGGCAATCAACAGAGAAATGACCGACATTATTTCCTTGATGAAACCCCGAAACCATCCAACCACGACCGATGCCAGCGCGGCGGCGAGAATGATAATGTCGACAATCTCTATCAAGGATGCAGCTTCTGCTTCGTATCTTGCAAGCTTGCCGGGAAACGGAATTCTATCAGATGATTTATCATCGCACTCACGGGTTGGGGACGACCCGGCCACCCTGGTGTCCGGCACGGGCAAGCGGGTGTGCGATGTCTTCAGCGGACGCACGATTTTTCTGGGGACCAATACGAACACGTTGCTGCTCGCCGCTTCCAGTCTGATGCGGGCTCAGAAATGCCTTGAATCCCTGCTCGCCAAGATCCGCGGCCAAACGCTCAGCTTTCTCGTGGTTCGAGAAACTACCGATTTGCACGGCCCACTTCCCGGTATCAGATTGGCCGGATACAACCAGCGTTGATGGCAATTCTTTCACAGCAGCAGCCGTCGTGGCCTCACTGGTCTGGTCATTTGCCGTGGTCATTTCCGGGTCCGGACGCGCGGGCGGTGGCGAGAAGACCTGAGTTCCGCTGGGCGGAACAGGCTGACTCCGATCACGGTCAAGCACGATGGTCTGCAGTTGACCGTCCGATTCGCTTTGGCCCGGCAAAGTGACTGTCTCACTGATGACCGCTGAGGTATCCGTCTGGCCATCGAGAAAAACCGGCACGACAAGCACGACGAAAACGACCAAAACGATGGCACCAATGACGCGTTCTTTAACCGCCCTGTCATCCAGGTTATGCATATTAGCCACTCTCTTGCGGCGCGAGTATAACCCATGCTGAACCTGCCATCAGTCTGGCTGTTCCTTCGCCACTTGTGCGACCGAGTGTTGTTCTATCCAGCGAATAGCCGGACCGACTATGTAGAATGAACCCGTAACCAGTGTCATGTCGTGTTCACCCATCTTTCGATCGATCGTTAACAATGCATCACCAAGGTCCGGCACAACCTGACAGGGCACATCGCTGGCATTGGCAATTCGCCGAGCGAGTTCATTGGCCCGAGATCCGCGATCGCCGCCAATAGATACAGCCAAGATTCGATTCGCGACGGCCTTAAACGGCGCAATGAAGCCCTCCGGGTCCTTGTCATCCAACATGCCAACGACGATATTGATCTCCCCGCCATTTCGAAGAGCTCCAAGCTCATCAGCGAGGACCGATGCCGCGGCCGGGTTATGAGCCACATCGACGATCCATTGCGGGCCAAGCCGTTGACAGCGCCCTTCGATGCGAACATCCGAGAGAGCTGTGCTAATGGATTCCGGCCTTAGGGCATGACTTAGCCCAAGCGCCTCGAGCAGCGCAAGCACTGCAGCGGCGTTCTGGTACTGGAAATTACCCGAAAGCGGCTTTGTCAGATTATTTGCCCTGTGTTGACGTCCTTGCCAACACCAATATCCATCAACATCGACGTTGAATGCGAAATCTCTGCCGGCCAGGATGAGTTCAGCCCCGGTCTCTGCCGCAATTCGCGGAATCGCATCGGGCACATTCATCGAACCGAATACCACGGGTTTATTGGCCCGCATAATGCCTGCTTTTTCAGTCGCAATGGATTCGATGTCATTACCGAGCCAGCTGCAATGATCCAGTGATACATTGGTAATCAGGCAAGCGTCAGAATCAATTGCATTCACTGCATCGAGTCGACCGCCCATGCCCACTTCCAGTAACCAAGCGTCGACACCGGCCTTAGCAAATACCACCAGGCTTGCCAGCGTGCCAAATTCGAAGAAAGTTAGCGGCGTATCGCCACGCGCTGCCTCGACAGTTTGAAGTGCTTTAATGACGGTTGCATCATCGGCCGGAACGCCGTCGATAAGGGTTCTTTCGTTGTAGCGGTGAACGTGCGGCGAAGAATAAGCGCCCGTGCTAACTCCCTCTTTTCTGAGAATCGCTTCCAGGATTGCGAGGCTCGACCCTTTACCATTAGTTCCTGTGATAGTTACGACAAGTACCGGCCTCGCTAACCCAATCCTGTCGAGCACGGCATCCACACGCTCAAGGCCGAGCACAATTTCTCGTGGGGAGAGTGATTCGAGCCACGGCAACCAGTCATCCAGCGTTCGGAAAGAAGCCGTCGTCGTCATAGTCCGTGGCCCGGAACGGATCAGTCTGCGGGCGCCGGGCGGTTCTCGAGCTTGGCAAGGAGACCGGCGATTTCATCACGTAGTTTTCGCCGATCGA
>CAZWEW010000261.1:0-2175 GCA_964633055.1 uncultured Woeseia sp.
CCACGCTCATCGAATCTTCAGACTGGCTAAGCCGATCAACACTAGGATGAAGGTGATGATCCAGAATCGAACAATCACTTTCGGCTCGGCCCAACCCTTTAGCTCAAAATGATGGTGTAGCGGCGCCATCCGGAAAACGCGCTTTCCGGTCAGTTTGAAAGACGCCACTTGAATCATGACTGATACGGTTTCGATGACAAAAACTCCTCCCATAATGGCAAGTACAATTTCTTGTCTAACGACAACTGCTACAACCCCCAGAGCCGCACCAAGCGAAAGTGCCCCTATATCGCCCATGAATACCTGCGCGGGGTACGTGTTGAACCAGAGAAACCCAAGCCCCGCGCCACCGAGTGCCGCGCAGAAGACGAGGATTTCCCCGGTGCCCGCCACGTAGGGGATCCCGAGGTATTCGGAAAAATTCGTATTGCCGGTCACGTACGCAAAGACACCCAATGCACCACCGACCATGACTGTCGGCATGATGGCAAGCCCATCCAAGCCATCGGTCAGGTTCACAGCATTTGAAAAACCGACAATAAAAAGAAAGGAAATGACGATCTGGAACATGCCAAGCGGCAGCCACAGATCCGGAAAATACGGAATGAGAAGCGACGTCCCGATATCGTCTGTCACCATCATATAAAGCGCTATGGACGGGATCAGCGCTGCAATGCCCTGCCAAAAGAGTTTCTGCCGAGCTGACAGACCCGCCGGATCCTGGAGGATCAGCTTCTTGTAGTCATCGACGTATCCGATGACGCCGAATGCCAGAGTAACGAACAACACCACCCAGATGTAGTGGTTCCCCAGATCCGCCCAAAGAACCGTGCTGACGACGATCGCCGTCAGTATCAGCGCACCACCCATCGTCGGTGTGCCCGCTTTGATGATATGCGTAACCGGTCCATCGCTTCTAACAGGTTGCCCGGGCTGGTGCGTACTCAGGCGTTCGATCATTCTCGGCCCGATGACGAAACAGATGCCCAGCGCAGTCAGTGCACTCAGGATCGCGCGCAAGGTCAGGTAAACGAATACGTTGAACCCGGACTCGAATTCGACAAGATAGTTGGTGAGATACAGCAGCATCGTCAGGCGCTCCTTGCCGCGTTGACACCGTTAATCAGTGCCTCGACAACGCGTTCCATGCCCATGGACCTCGAACCCTTGACGAGTACGACGTCGCCTCTCGCAATCGTCACTCGCAGCGCCGCACTTAGCTCATCAACGGATTCGAACCAGCGCCCACCCTCACCGAAGGACTCGACAGCCTTCTTCGACAATGGACCAGTGGCGAGCAGATTGGTGATACCCGCCTCGCGGATAACCCAGCCGGTATGTGCATGTAGAAGTTCGGCATCGCCACCAAGTTCAGCCATGTCACCGAGTACGAACCAGCTCTCGCCGTCCTGCCCGGCGAGAAAGTCCGCAGCAGCCTGCACGCTGACCGGATTTGCGTTGTAACTGTCGTCGTACAAAACCGCACCACTAGCGCTCTTGACTTCCTGAAGCCTGCCATCCACCGGCACGACAGCCTCAAGACCTCGCTTGATCTGGTCCGGGGGAATCGCCAGCGAGTTGGCAATTGCCGCAGCAGCACAGGCATTGAGCACGTTGTGCTTACCTGCCAGATGCAGTTTGACAACAAACCGGATTCCGGACATATCCAACGTAAACTCGGACCCGCCCTTGGTTGGCATAATGTGACTGGCGCGCACGTCCGCGTCGGCACTCAGACCAAAACTGATGATCGTCGTGTCATCGGCAAGCGACTTCCAGAAAGTAAAATAGTCGTCGTCTGCATTGAGGACGGAGAATTCGGGACGTTTGCTGCCCTGCAGAATTTCGCCCTTAGCCTTTGCGACACCTTCCACAGAACCAAAACCTTCGAGGTGAGCAGGCGCCGCATTCGTTATGGCAACGATCTTTGGATAGGAAAGTGAAGCCAGGTACTCGATCTCCCCGGTGTGATTTGCACCCATTTCGATCACGGCATATCGATGCCGCTTGCTCATGCGCAACAACATCAATGGCACACCGATCTCGTTGTTCAGGTTTCCGTGGGTGGCTAGCGTCTCATCCGAGATTGCAAGGCAACTGGCGAGTAGTTCCTTCAGCGTGGTCTTGCCATTACTGCCAGTGATACCGATCACCGTGGCCGGCATTTTCGCGCGC
>CAZWEW010000262.1:0-2157 GCA_964633055.1 uncultured Woeseia sp.
TAGCTGACAAACTGGTAATCGAGCGACCGATTCTTCACGGTCGTTACACCTTTGACATTGCTTGTCATGCTGTCTTGAAGACTGTCTGTGGTTGCAATTTCACTCTTGTCGGGGAATTCACCGGGCTTTTCAGTTCACCAGTTTTCCCTGGCGACACGCTTACGACCGATATGTGGCAGGATGGGATTGTCGTGTCGTACCGTTGTCGTATTGCCGACAGGGAGTCGACGGTTACCGACAATGGTCGTTACCTGCTGCAGTCGTGAACGGGAGCGAAGTATCATGAACAAAAGAGTACTCGTCGACATCGACAACCATGTTGCGACGGTCACCCTGAATCGCGCGGACAAACGCAACGCCGTCGATTTTGAAATGTTCGAGGGCATTGCTGCCGCAGCGACCGAATTGATATCCAACCGGTCCGTGCGCGCTGTCGTGCTCTGCGGCGACGGCAACGATTTTTGCGCAGGAATCGATATCTCCGTCTTCGGGGGCGAGGGTATTGGCGACAACGCCGCGGATCTTTTGGCACCACGTACTGAATCGGGCGCAAACTTCTTCCAGCAAGTGGCTGTCTGCTGGCGGGAACTCCCGGTCCCGGTTATTGCAGCGCTCCAGGGGTCGGTCTTCGGCGCCGGCTTCCAGATTGCGATGGGTGCCGACATTCGCTATGCGGCGCCTGACGTTCGGACGTCGATCATGGAAGTTCGATGGGGAATTATTCCGGACATGGGCATTACTGTGACAACACCCGGCGTGGTTGCGGAAGATCGTATCCGTGAACTGGCCTATACCGGCAGGATTGTGAAAGCCGAGGAGGCGGCGCGTCTCCGACTTGTGACTGCCATCGTGGATAATCCGCTGGCCTCTGCGACCGCGGTCGCCCATGACATTGCTGGAAAGTCACCGGACGCCATCCGGGCCATCAAACGCCTGATCAACGAAACCTGGCCGCGCGGAGCACAGGCCTCTCTGCGGCTCGAGGCGGATTTACAGACCGATGTCATGAGCGGTTCCAATCAACGGGAGGCCGTCACCGCCAACTTGGAGAAACGGCCGCCAGTGTTTCACGATCCGGATCCCTGATTCGTGAAAAGACGCAAGTTGGGCGATAAAATAGGCCCGTGATCGCGGAATATGTGGCGTACGGTTGCAAGTTTAATGTCGGCACAATTGGCAGTTAACTGTCGTGATGGACAAAGGACTTTGAAAACCAGGTTGGCAACCATATTGGGCTTGCTCGCGAGTCTGATGTTCGCCGCTACACTGGCGCAGACATATAAACCGTTCCCCGGCGAAACCGTAAGCCAGCGCACCCGTAACATCCAAGAGCGGGTTGAGGCGATCTATATGGGCGGCGATTATCAGCGTGCGCTGTTGATCTACAAAAAGGACTTGGCGCCGATCGGCGACAAATATGCGCAGTACATGGCCGGTTACATGCATCTGCAGGGCGAGGGCACTGACAGGGACCGCGCCACTGCGCTGGCCTGGTTCAGGTTGGCTGCCGAGCGCGACGAACCGCTGCTCGTAAGTGTCCGCGACGAACTGCTTGGGCAGCTGTCACCCGAGGAGATCTCCTCCTCGGACGATATCTATCTCGAGTTGTGGAAGGACATTGGCGATTACGTACTGATCATGGAACTGATCCGCGAAGACATGGATATCCTGAGGGCAGAAACGGGTACACGAATTCCCGGCAGAAGCTCGATTGGGTCTGCCGTCGTTTACAAGTCGTCCGGCGAAACGGTTGGCCCCAATTTTTACCAGGATGTGAAAAATCGTCTCGAGGCGCGCATTGCCTATCTGGATACCCGTATGGAGATCAGCGACGACGTCGCCGACGAAGTGGAGCGCATCAGGATTCAGAAAATGGAGATCATGGAAGATCTTGCGGCCATGGGCGGGAGAAACCGATAATCGCTGCGGCGTTCGAGGCCGTGGCGCGCGGGCATGGCAATATCTTCGAGCAACTCATCAATACCGTCAAGATGAACTCGCTCGGACAGATTTTGGCTGCGCTTTAATAGGTTGGTGGAGAGTACGGTCGCAACATGTAGCGCTGAAGGCGCGAATACGGGGCGAGTTATTTTTTGATTCGGCTTTGTGGCATATTGTTCCGGTAAAGTTAAGAAATAATACTGACCCCATTTTTTG
>CAZWEW010000263.1:0-2157 GCA_964633055.1 uncultured Woeseia sp.
TCGGCTGGTGGGTATCGAGAGAAGTGTCGTTGAGCGAAATCGGGCTTGAGGACGGCGGCGTCTTCAAACTCTGGATGCTGCTCGTCCGTGTCGTTGCGCCGCTTGCAATCGCCGCCGTCTTTGTGTTCAACCTCGCGTGAGCCACCACCCCACGGATGACCGGCGTTTGCGTTTCTGAAAGCGTATATCGAGCATGAGCATCAGCTTCCGAAGTCGGGTACCGGCGAGACGGCGCCACAGCCGGTTGTACCACCTGCTGAAATCGCGGTTGTAAGGACACACGCGGATACAAATTGAGCAATCGGAGTTCTGTCCCGCCCAGAACTTGAAACACTTTTCAGCCCAGGTCGTCCACCGCAAGACACCCTTCAGGTTCGACACGCTGTACGCGTCACGCGTGGGCGGTCCCACCGGTATCGCCTTTGGCGGGCATGCACTACTGCAGCGCTGGCAGATATCGCAGAATTCTTTCACACCGAACTTTTTCGGCTCATCGATGACGAGCGGCATGTCCGTGAAAATCTTGCCGAGCCGCAGACGTGGCCCGTATTCTTCGGTGATCAGCATGCTGTGACGTCCGACCTCGCCGAGCCCGGCCTGCACCGCCAGCGGAATCGCGAGGGCCGTGTCGTTCATTGACGACACCGCACGGTAACCCAGGTTTCGGATGTACTGCGTGAGCATCAACAAGACAACAGTGTCATTCGTGTAGCCTATACCGGTCGCTGAACCGGACAATGCCGATGGCACTGTTTCGATCAGCCCGAAGTCCATCGGTTCGCCAATCACGATGATATTCGGCAGGTCCTCCGGTATATCGACGGGCCTTGATTGCTGCGTCTGTTCGCTATACCGCGAGCTGTAGATCCAACGTTCATCGTATTCGCAGATACCGAGCAGGCCGATCCCCATGACGTCAGCAGCCCGCCGCAGGTTTTCCGTCGCCGCCTCAAGAGACTCGAATGGATACGGTTCCGGCCAGCCCTCTTCGTGCGCCGTAAACGTATCTAAGAAACCTTCCTTGCGATTGTCACTATCCGACTTCAAGTCCCGAATCACGTTGGACACGTGCCAGGAAGCATTTCTCAGGGCGTAGTCAAACTGGCGGAATCCGTCGGCCTTTCGTGCCCGCGCATTCGGCATGTAGTGCCCAGCGAAGAAGTCCCTCACTTTCCCGCTCTGGATCTCGGGATCCCAATCCGACCGGCGAAAGATGTCATAACGCTGGTCGAAGCGCTCGAATTCATCGGTAATATCGAAACCGGTCTTTGCATCGATGGGCTTTTGAGCACTCATGGCGACACATTATCGCTGCTGAGGCTAATATATTGAAATTGGACCAACGAGTGGGTACGACAATGAATAACAAAGAAATGGCACAGATTCGGCGCCGATCGTTTCTTGCCTTTTGCAGCGGCGCCGGTCTCGGTTCCACTTTGTTCCCCGGAGCGCTCTGGGCGCAGGTTGAAGACGATCAATTGGAAGTTACGATTGAAATGATCGATCACGCCGCAAGACTGGCCGGTCTCGCCTTTTCTGCTGAGGAACGGGAGCGCATGCTGGAGGGAGTACAAAATAACCTGAAGGGATTCGATGCGCTGCACCAATTGCGCATCGATCAAAACGTGCCACCGCCACTGTATTTCAATCCGGTGGTTCCGGGACAGACATTCGATGAAACGAAGCGACCATTCATCGCCGGTCCACGCGAGAAAGTCTCAAGACCGAAACGGCTCGAAGACGTCGCATTCTGGCCCGTCACCACATTGTCCACCCTGATTGCATCCAGGCAAGTGAGCGCTACCGAGTTGACCAAAATGTATATCGACAGGATTCGGCGATTCGACCCGCTGATCCGTTCGGTCATCACGCTGACGGAAACCCGCGCCCTCGAACAGGCGGCGCGCGCCGACCAGGAAATCGCCGACGGCCTCTACCGCGGTTTGCTGCACGGCATTCCTTGGGGTGCGAAAGACCTGCTAGCGACCAGGGGATATCGCACGACCTGGGGTTTCAAGGCGTACGAGAACCAAGTCATCGACATGGACGCAACTGTCGTCCGCAAACTCGACGACGCCGGCGCCATTCTCATAGCCAAGCTATCGACCGGCGAGATCGCTCGCGGCGATTCCTGGCTCGGCATCCAGACAAAAAACC
>CAZWEW010000264.1:0-2145 GCA_964633055.1 uncultured Woeseia sp.
GCTTTCCTAGCTTCCGCATGTCCGTAGTTTTCACTTAGAACGTCCGTCGCGAAGAAGATGTCCGATTAGAAAATTACACCGAGAGCTGTCTCTATCCCGAAGATAACGGTCAGCTTGGGCCCCTGCAGGTTGGCCAGTATGATCGCAGTTGCGATAGCGACCTGCAGGCCGGTTTTGCCAAACAACCGATACAGTGTGATGGTTGCCGCAAGATCCAGCAGCAGTGTCATCAGCCAGAGCAGTTCCTGATTCTGAGCGAAGAACTCGACTGCAAATTCTGGAAACAAGATCCGGTCCTAGGTGTTGTCGGCAAACCGGTCGAGATGATAATCGGCGTTTCCGAACAGAATATCGATAGCGGTTATTCGCTTTAAGTAGTGCCCGATATCCAGTTCCCAGGTGACACCCATACCACCATGTAACTGGACGGCTTCCCGGGCAACATGGATGCCTGCCGAACCTACCTGATACTTGATTGCGCTGATAGCCTGTCCCGAGGAAGGCTCGTCGGCGGTGGCCAGCATGACCGCCCAGTACAGCAATGAGCGGCTCTGCTCGCAGGCAGTCATTGTATCGACCATGCGGTGCTGGAGCGCCTGAAAGGTCCCTATCGGCACGCCAAACTGCTTTCGGGTCTTTGTGTATTCGACCGTTTTGTCGTGCATCACCTGCATGATGCCGACGGCCTCGGCCGATACGGCCAACGTCGCATCGTCAATTGTCCGACTGAATGTATCGAATCCTTTATGCAGTTCTCCTAGGAGAGCATCCTCAGGGATCGGCACGTTATCGAATGACAGATCTGCCGCCTGAAGCGCATCAACGGTCGGATAGCCATTACACTTGATACCAGGTGTGTCCGCTGGTACTGCGAATAGCGATACCCCGTCACGATCTGTTTGTTTTCCCGAAGTTCGGGCGGGAACGATCAGCAGGTCTGCGGTGGCGCCGTTCAGTACTAGGTTTTTCCTGCCATTCAGCAAAAACCGATCGCCATCAGCGGCCGCTATGGTCGCGATGTCCGCAATATTGAACCGAGCCTGGGGCTCTGCGAATGCGAGCCCGGCATGGAGTTCACCCGCAATCAACGGGGTAAGCCACTCCGCCTTTTGGTCACGATTTGCAGCACGATTCAGGATACCGCCGGCGAGGACAATATTGGCAAGAAAAGGCTCCACGACCAGTCCGCGTCCGATCTGTTCCATCACCAGCATCAGTTCGATCGGCCCGCCACCCAGACCGCCGTCTTCCTCGGTGAAGGGGATAGCCGTGATTCCAAGCTCCGCAAATGTGCGCCACATTTCCTGGCTGAATCCGGTGTCACTCGAAGCAATCGTTTGGCGGGTTTCGAAGTCGTATTCCGAGTCGATGAATTTTGCGACGCTGTCAGCGAGAATTGCCTGGTCTTCGTTCAGGGAAAAATCCATTCAGCCTGGCCTCACAATCCGAGTACGTGTTTGGAAATAATGTTTTTCTGAATCTCGTTCGATCCGCCGTAGATCGACGCCTTGCGGTTGTTGAAATACTGGAGCGAGGTCGCCGTCTCCGACCCGGAGCCAATCCGGTCATCGTCGTCGAAGTCAAGGTCGTACTGTGCCGGCACGTAGGGAAGGGCATAGTAGCCAGCCGCTTCCATCATCAGCACGTCGATTGTCTGTTGAACTTCGGTGCCGCGAATTTTCAGTAGTGACGATTCTGGGCCTGGCGCTTTGCCGACGGCTACCGAGGCAAGGACCCGCAGTTCCGTGAACTCGAGTGCCTTCAGTTCTATCTGAACAGCGGCCAGCTTGCGCATGAAGTTTTTGTCGTCGGCTAGAGGTGGTTCGCCGTAGACAGACTGCTGTGCCCGTTCTCTCAAGCGGTCTATCCGATACTGGGAAGCGTGTACGCCAGCGATATTGGTCCGTTCATGCTGCAACAGCACCTTGCCATAGGTCCAGCCCTTGCCCTCCTCGCCTACCAGGTTCCCGACTGGGACACGGACGTTCTCGAAATGGATCTCGTTCACTTCGTGTCTACCCTCTATCGTGATGATCGGACGAACCGTGACCCCTTTGGTCTTCATGTCGATGAGCAGGAAACTGATGCCCTCCTGGCGGCGTGCAACATCGGTGCTCGTGCGGACGAGACAAAAAATCCAGTCAG
>CAZWEW010000265.1:0-2138 GCA_964633055.1 uncultured Woeseia sp.
GCATCACCGAGACCCGCGTCTGCAAGCGCCGAATGAAAAACGTGGTGACGATCCGGACCAAATGGGTGGTCATCGCCAAACCCGTAACGAGCGATCTCGTCTCCGCGGTAAACGTAAACAGGTGACTTTTGGATACTGGACACGTCGAAATAGCGGCGCTACCAAAAAAACAGACAGCAGCATACCCGATATTTAGCACTATAATTCGCGCTAGTTATCCAACCGCAGAGGCAACATGGCGCAGTACATCTACACAATGAACCAGGTAGCGAAGATCGTGCCACCGAAACGACACATCATCCGCGACATCTCCCTGAGTTTCTTTCCAGGCGCCAAGATCGGTGTACTCGGTCTAAATGGTTCGGGCAAGTCCACTCTGCTTCGGATCATGGCAGGGCTCGACAAGGAATTCGACGGCGAGGCACGACCGCAGCCAGGTATCAACATCGGTTACCTGCCGCAGGAGCCGGCACTGGACACCGAAAAAAACGTTCGGGGTAACGTCGAGGAAGGCGTTGCCGAAACGAAGGCGTTGCTCGACCGATTCAATGAGATCAGCATGCGTTTCGCCGAGCCGATGGATGACGATCAGATGAATGCCCTGCTTGAAGAACAGGGGCAATTGCAGGACGCGATAGAAGCTGCAGACGGCTGGGAACTGGATCGAAAGCTGGATATCGCGGCCGATGCGCTGCGCCTACCGCCCTGGGAAGCCGAAGTGACCCGGCTTTCAGGCGGCGAAAAGCGCCGTGTCGCGTTGTGCCGGCTGTTGCTGTCGGAGCCCGACATGTTGTTGCTCGATGAACCGACCAACCATCTCGACGCCGAGTCCGTCGCCTGGCTCGAGCGCTTCCTCGAGGAGTATCCGGGCACGGTGATTGCCGTCACCCATGATCGATACTTCCTTGACAACGTCGCAGGCTGGATTCTCGAACTCGATAGAGGGCACGGCATTCCCTGGCAAGGCAACTACTCGTCCTGGCTGGAACAGAAGGAGAAACGCCTGGAGCAGGAAGAAGCGACGGAGAAGGCGAGACGCAAAGCCATGCAGGCCGAACTGGAATGGGTCCGTGCAAATCCCAAGGGGCGACAGGCCAAGTCGAAAGCGCGCCTCCGGCAATTCGAGGAAATCTCGTCCCCCGGCTATCAACAGCGCAACGAGACAAACGAGATCTATATTCCGCCTGGCCCCAGGCTCGGAGACGTCGTCGTCGACGTCAAGGGCGTACAGAAGGCATTCAGCGAGAAACTGTTGATGGATTCATTAAGTTTCACGCTGCCAGCCGGCGGTATCGCGGGCATCATCGGACCAAACGGTGCGGGTAAGACAACCCTGTTTCGGATGATCACTGGGAACGAACAACCCGATGAGGGCACGATACGCCTCGGTGACAGCGTTCAGGTAGCAAGTGTTGACCAATCCCGGGACTGCCTGGACGACAGCAAAACCATCTGGGAGGAAATCTCGGATGGGCAGGACCTGATTACGGTTGGCAGGTACGAGACGCCATCCCGTGCGTACGTCGGTCGCTTTAATTTTCGAGGAACCGAGCAGCAGAAGAGAATTGGCCTGTTGTCAGGCGGAGAGCGTAACCGGGTCCACTTGGCAAAGATGCTGAAATCCGGCGGCAACCTGCTGTTGCTGGACGAGCCGACAAACGACCTAGACGTGGAAACGCTGCGGGCGCTGGAGCAAGCGCTGCTCGAGTTTCCAGGGTCAGCCATCGTTATTTCTCACGACCGCTGGTTTCTGGACCGGATCGCGACCCACATACTCGCGTTCGAAGGTGACAGCCAGGTAACCTGGTTTACGGGCAACTACTCCGAGTACAAGGAAGACCGCAAAAAGCGGCTCGGCAACGATGCAGAACGCCCGCACCGTATAAAGTACAAACGGTTGGATACCTAATGGTCTGAAAAGACGCTGTTCGTAGTATTCTCTTACTTAAAAAAGAATAATAAGAACAAAGAGTTATAGAGTTATTGGTTTCTTGTAAAAGCAGCAATCTTTCAAATGTCAACATGATTACCTGGTCATGTGACTGTCACTTTGACGGAAAGCAGCTTTCTAAAGGGGACAGGACAGGATGCCACCCCCACTACCCCAGATATATACATCTGCTCACACATTTCTAGCC
>CAZWEW010000266.1:0-2130 GCA_964633055.1 uncultured Woeseia sp.
CGACATCTCACCAGCATGGGCGAATGCCGCGATTTCAGTGGCAACTCGCCGCGAGCGGAAATCAGACGCTAGTTTTTCCGCAGACACGAATCTTTCCGTAAAAGTTGAACCTAGTTCTTCAGAGAGCTTCTGGTAACTCGTGTAGCTGAGCCCATCCGCGGCACCAATATTGCGTGCATAGTTGAGGGCGATCGTTTGCGGGTCTCGCTTCTCGACGAATGCCTTGAGATCGTCCGGATCGCCGAAGATATCATACGCACCATTGTCTTCGACCAGCGCGGTTCCAACACCTAGAATCGCGCGCTCGATACGATCTTTACCGCGATCCGTGAAGACGTAATAGCCGTAAGTGCCGGTGTAGCCCTTTCCAAAGTCCTCGGTCAGCGGGTCATCGAAACCCTCGCGGTTGACCGTGATCCACATGTCGATATTGTTTTCGCGCATTACCTCGGGCAGCACGAGGTCAAACTTTTCGATTCGTATCTGGTTCATGCGTTCCCAGCGTTTCTGGGCTTCGCCTGACGCATGGACGGAGTTGGCCAGCCCCGTTGTAATCAGTCCGATGAGGAAGGTAGTGACGAGTTTTTTCATGCGTGGCTCCGTCTTGTGGCGGATTTGATTAAAAGAGCCCGGTGATGCGCCCTTCTGCCGTGACGTCGATGCCTTCTGCAGCAGGCAAACGGGGCAGTCCTGGCATCGTCATGATAGCGCCGCAGATCACGACAAGGAATTCGGCGCCGGTTGCGAGACGGATCTCTCGGATTGGCACGTCGTGGCCGGTGGGTGCACCCATGAGCTGCGGGTCTGTCGAGAAACTGTATTGGGTCTTCGCCATGCAGATCGGGTAGTGCCCGTAACCCGCTTCCTCGAAGTCAGTAAATTGCTGCCGGACTTTTTTGTCGGCAATGATGTCCTCAGCGCCGTATATATTGCGAGCGATTGTCCGCACCTTGTCCCAGAGCGGCATCTCGTCCTCGTACAGCGGACGAAATTGCGAGGATTCCTTGTCAACGACGTCTACAACGGCCTGCGCGAGATCGGTGGCGCCCTTGCCACCGAGTTCCCAATGCGAAGACACGGTGCAGCCCACGTTAAATTGCTCGCAAAACTCTTGGATGGCCTGGTGTTCTGCATCGGTATCCGTGATGTAGTGATTGATCGCAACCGTGACCGGTACGCCGTACTGTCCGAGATTACGAATGTGACGTCCGAGGTTCTCGCAGCCTTTCCTGATCGCTTCGACATTCTCACCCTTCAGATCCGATTTCGAAACACCCCCATGCATCTTCAGCGCTTTCGTTGTTGCAACGAGCACGACAGCATCGGGCGCCAGCCCGGCCTTTCGACATTTGATATCGAGGAACTTCTCGGCGCCCAAATCGGCACCGAAACCGGCTTCTGTTACGACGTAGTCGGCAAGTTTCAATGCTGTCTTCGTCGCGATAACTGAATTGCAGCCATGCGCGATATTAGCGAACGGCCCGCCGTGCATCAGTGCTGGATTGTTTTCCAGCGTCTGCACGAGGTTGGGCTGCAGCGCATCGCGCAGCAGGGCGGTCATGGCTCCTTCCGCTTTGAGTGCGCGAGCCTGTACAGGTTTCTTGTCACGCGTATAACCGATAGTGATGTCGCCGATACGCTTTCGAAGGTCTTCCAAGTCTGTTGCGAGGCAGAAGCAAGCCATAATCTCGGATGCAACCGTGATGTCGAAGCCAGCCTCACGGACAACACCATTGTGGTAGCCACCGAGACCCGACGTAATCGTACGCAGCGCACGCTCGTTCATATCGAGGACACGACGCCAGGTGACCCGGCGCGGATCGATGTTCAGGGCATTGTCCCAATGCATGTGGTTGTCGATCATTGCCGCCAGCAGGTTGTGTGCTGCACCGATGGCGTGGAAGTCACCCGTGAAATGCAGGTTGATGTCGGTCATTGGCACGACCTGCGCATAACCGCCGCCGGCAGCGCCACCTTTCATGCCGAAGCAGGGACCTAGGCTCGGTTCACGAAGGCATATCATGGCGTTCTTACCGATCGTGCTCAGTCCATCACCCAGACCGACGGTTGTCGTAGTTTTGCCTTCGCCGGCGGGTGTTGGTGAAATTGCCGTCACCAGGATGAGCTTGC
>CAZWEW010000267.1:0-1070 GCA_964633055.1 uncultured Woeseia sp.
CACAAGCCGTTGCAAACGGGATGCAAGCAGCGTTCATGGCGCCAACCGAGTTGCTGGCCGAGCTACACTGGGCAAATTTTCGCGAATGGTTTGACACACTGGGCGTTGAATTAGCATGGTTATCGGGCAGCCAGAAACAATCCGAACGACGGAGGTCACTGGAAGCCATCGGTTCAGGCAATGCGCAGATCGTGATTGGTACGCATGCACTCTTCCAGGAGGGTGTCGAGTTCTCAAGGCTCGGACTGATCGTCATCGACGAGCAACATCGCTTCGGCGTGCATCAGCGCGTTGCTCTGCGTGACAAAGGCCGATCGGAAAGCGAGCATCCACACCAACTGGTCATGACCGCGACGCCGATCCCCCGGACCCTCGCGATGGCCGCGTACGCAGATCTCGACACGTCGATCATCGACGAGTTGCCGCCCGGTCGGCACCCGGTATCGACCGTTGCCCTGCCCGAAACGCGACGGAGCGAGGTCATCGAACGACTGCGCAACGCGTGCCAGAATGGTCAGCAGGCCTACTGGGTTTGCCCGCTGATCGACGAATCTGATGTCCTCGATTACCAGGCCGCGGAAGCAAACCACCAGGTGCTGACCAGATCGCTCAGCCCCCTTTCCGTCGGTCTCCTGCACGGACGTATGAAAAACACCGCTCGCGAAAAGGTCATGCGCTCATTCAAGTCGGGTGGCATCGATGTTCTCGTCGCTACAACTGTCATCGAGGTAGGCGTCGACGTACCCAACGCCAACCTGATGATCATCGAAAACTCGGAACGAATGGGGCTTTCGCAACTTCACCAGCTTCGCGGACGAGTGGGTCGTGGTACCGGGCAAAGCCACTGCGTAATGCTGTACAAGCAACCACTTGGCGAACTCGCAAAGTCCCGTCTCAGTGTCCTGAGAGAAACCAACGATGGCTTTGTCGTGGCACAGCAAGACCTGGAACTTCGAGGCCCCGGTGAATTGCTCGGCACGCGACAGACGGGGTTACCCGACTACAGAATCGCGAACCTGGTTCGCGATGCGCACCTGATGCCAACCGTACAAAAAGCGGCCGGCCTGATT
>CAZWEW010000267.1:1080-2096 GCA_964633055.1 uncultured Woeseia sp.
CAGCAGAGCATCCTGATGCCGAGCGCGCCATTGTCACGCGCTGGCTCAGTAGTGCACACCACTATGGCAAGGTTTGATGAGTTAGACTCCAACTCGATGAGCACGGCAAAGTCCCCTGTAAAAAAGAAAGCGGCTGTTCCGCTCGGACAGGTCTTTATCACGCAGCTCCGGCATTACGCCGAGCTCATGCGACTCAACAAGCCGATCGGCATCTGGCTTCTGCTGTGGCCGACACTCTGGGCACTCTGGCTTGCGGGCGAAGGTCATCCGGACCCAAGCGTGTTTACGGTTTTTGTCGTCGGTGCCATCGTCATGCGGTCCGCTGGCTGCGTATTGAACGACTTTGCCGATCGCAATATCGATCCGTACGTCGAGAGAACCCGAACCCGTCCGATTGCATCGGGCGCCGTGGCACCGGCGGAAGCACTAGCGTTGTTTGTTGCGCTTGCGCTTGTCGCAATCGGGCTGGCAGCAATACTCAACAGAACAGCGCAGTTGCTCGCCATCATTGCCGCAGGGCTGACGATCATCTATCCATTCATCAAAAGATTTATTTCCATTCCACAGTTCGTCCTTGGCGCCGCTTTTGGCTGGGCAGTGCCAATGGCTTTTGCCGCACAGAATGGCGAAGTGAACCAACTCGCCTGGCTCGTCTTCGGTACGGCCTTGGTCTGGGCTGTCATCTACGACACGTTTTACGCCATGGTTGACCGCGAGGACGATCTGAAAATCGGCGTGAAGTCTACGGCGATCCTGTTTGGGGACGCGGACCTGTTTGTCATCGGCGGCATGCAGTTACTGATGCTGGCCGGCCTTTTGTTGATCGGCAACATGGCAAAACTCGGCTTCTGGTACTACCTGTCGATAGCAACTACTGCGGCTTTCATGGCCTATCACCAATGGCTTTCACGGGACAGAAAACCCGGCAGTTGTTTTAAGGCATTTCTACATAATCATTACATCGGCATGATTGTCTTCATTGGTATCGTGCTGCACTACACATTCGATATCTCACT
>CAZWEW010000268.1:0-2091 GCA_964633055.1 uncultured Woeseia sp.
ATGGATTTGGAAGAGCGACGGAATGTCAGGTAACAGCTTTGGACGATTATTCACGGTGACCACCTTTGGTGAGAGTCATGGGCCGGCTATGGGGTGTATCGTCGACGGTTGTCCTCCAGGTATGGCGTTGACCGAAGCGGATATTCAGGCGGACCTTGAGCGCCGGCGACCCGGCAAGTCGCGACACACGACAGCGAGACAGGAACCGGACCAGGTACAAATTCTTTCCGGTGTCTTCGAGGGCCTTACAACCGGAACCCCGATCGCCCTCCTGATAGAGAATGTCGACCAGCGATCGCGAGACTATTCAGACATCAAGGATAAATTTCGTCCGGGACACGCCGACTACACGTATCAGCAGAAGTACGGTATTCGTGATTACCGTGGTGGAGGCCGGTCGTCGGCGCGGGAAACGACGATGCGGGTGGCAGCGGGCGCAATCGCACGCAAATACCTCGCCGAGCGGGAGGGGATCGTGATACGTGGATTCGTTTCGCAGCTTGGAAGTATCAAGTTGAAGGCGAGCGACCTCGATGCAACGAACGACAATCCATTTTTCTGTGCCGATCCGGAACGCCTTGCAGAGCTTGAAGCGTTCATGGACGCGCTTCGTGAAGAAGGTGATTCCATCGGCGCGAAAATCAGTGTTCTCGCGCGAAATCTGCCTCCGGGTCTCGGGGAGCCGGTTTTCGATAAACTAGAGGCCGACATTGCCCATGGCCTGATGAGTATCAACGCGGTCAAGGGCGTCGAACTGGGTGCCGGGTTTTCAGCGGTCAGCCAGAGAGGCAGCGAGCATCGTGACGAGATATCATCCGACGGATTTGAGAAAAACGATGCAGGCGGGACACTGGGCGGAATTTCTTCCGGGCAGGACATCCTGGCCAGCATTGCGCTAAAGCCTACCTCGAGCATCAGCAAACCGGGCAGCACGATCGACAAGGACGGCAAGTCTTCGGAAATAGTGACAACCGGGCGGCACGATCCCTGCGTCGGGTTGCGTGCTACGCCTATCGCCGAAGCCATGGTTGCACTGGTGCTGATGGATCACTACCTTAGGCATCGTGCCCAGAATGCAGATGTCCGGTCCGTGACACCTGTGGTAACAGACTGAGCCGGGCAACAAACCCTTCCGGAAGTATTTCAATCATGCAGAAGACTTATGACGTTGCAGTAGTCGGCGCGACCGGCATGGTGGGTGAGGCGCTGGTCGAGATCCTGTCAAAACGCGGGTTCCCCGTTGGACGGGTTCATGCGCTGGCGAGTGAGCGATCGGTGGGACGGACGGTATCGTTCGGAAATCAGGAGATCGATGTTGGGAACCTGGCGGAATTTGATTTCTCGACTGTACAGATCGGGCTGTTCTCCGCGGGCGCATCGGTATCCGACGAATATGCGCCGAAGGCAGCGGCGGCCGGATGTGTGGTCATCGACAATACATCTCGTTTTCGGTATGACGATGATATTCCGCTGGTCGTCCCGGAAGTCAATTCAGACTGCATTTCTGACTACCGGAACCGGGGCATCATCGCGAATCCGAACTGTTCCACTATCCAGATGGTTGTCGCGCTTAAGCCGATATATGACGCGGCAGGCATCTCCCGCATCAATGTCGTAACCTACCAGGCGGCATCGGGTGCTGGCAGGGTGGCGGTCGAGGACTTGGCGAGACATTCTGCCTCCATGCTGAACGGAAAGCCGGTAGACACTGGCGACGAATCGAAACAGATTGCCTTCAACGCTGTGCCACACATCGATGTCTTCCAGGATAACCGATATACCAGGGAGGAGATGAAGATGGTGTGGGAGACACGCAAGATCATGGGCGATGACGAAATTGTCTTGAATCCGACTGCGGTGAGAATTCCCGTTTTCTTTGGACACTCGGAAGCGGTACATCTGGAGACAAGGGAGAAGATATCCGCCGCCAGAGTTTGCGAACTGTTGCGCGATGCTCCCGGCGTTGAACTGCTCGACGGTACGGGTACGGGTGATTATCCGACGGCGGTCACGGAGGCATCGGGAAACGATCCTGTTTACGTTGGCAGGGTACGCGAGGACATTAGTCACCCGACCGGAATCAACCTCTGG
>CAZWEW010000269.1:0-2058 GCA_964633055.1 uncultured Woeseia sp.
GCGCCCCGTCACTCGATCTGGAGGAAGCTAGGGCGATGACGGCGGTTGGGACCAAGCTTGATCTTGCGCGCGCTTATGTCGATATGGGTGAACCTGTCGGGGCAAAAAGTATCCTTGAAGAGGTACTGGAAGAAGGTGATGAAGCGCAAAAACAGCAGGCCCGGCAGCTCATTGATTTGCTGCCATCTTAAATGGGACTTCACGCAGCTGACGTAATTCCGCGCCAGAAGGCGCAATAAAATGCTCGTGTACAGGCAGGTATCAGGTTGTTTGCGCTCATCCCATGTTCTCTTGTATCACCTGCCACGAATCTTCCTCAATTTACAATTACGGCGTCGTTCTTTCCGAGTCTCCTCTGTCCAATGACACGTATAGCATTAGGGATTGAATATGACGGTACCGAATACGTAGGCTGGCAGCGGCAGAATTCGGGTGTCGGCGTACAACAGCGGCTGGAAGAAGCGATCGCAACGGTGGCCAACGAAGACGTCAAGGTAATCTGTGCCGGTAGGACGGACACCGGCGTTCACGCGGTGGGTCAGGTTGCCCACTTCGACTCGAACGTCGATCGCTCGATGCGAGGATGGCTTCTCGGAATCAATTCCAACCTGCCCGATGATATCAACGTGACCTTTGCCACGTCGGTGGACAGTGAATTTCATGCTAGATTCAGCGCGGAATCGCGTACCTATCATTACCTGATTCTGAATCGTCTTGTCCGGTCAAGTCTCTTCCGACGTCGGGCGTGGTGGATTCATGAACAGCTCGACGAGGATTCGATGCACCTAGCGGCTCAGCATCTGCTGGGCGAGCACGATTTCTCGGCGTTTCGCGCCGCAGGCTGCCATGCTTCCACGCCGATCAGGGATATCAACGGAATTTCTGTTGAACGAAGTGATTTCTGGCTCCGGTTGTCCGTCACCGCGAATGCATTCCTGCAGCATATGGTACGAAATATCGTCGGGACGCTGGTTTGCGTAGGTACTGGTGAGCAGAAAGTGGAGTGGGTAAAGGAGATACTGGCGAGCCGGGATCGCACTGCATCCGGAGTCGCCGCACCGCCGCATGGTTTGACATTCATGAGTGTGCGCTATCCCGATGGAACAGGTGTGCCGCCGGCAAATGCGGACAGTCCCGTCATTAAGGTTTATGATTCGCGCCTATGAGTTGGTTTGAGAAACTGATGCCGTCGCGCGTCAGCGCAGAGCAACGAACACTGAGCTGGTTTGAGAAACTGATGCCGTCGCGCATCAGTACAGAGCGACGAACACGTTCAGTGCCGGAAGGCGTCTGGATGAAGTGCCCCGAATGCGACGAGCAACTCTATCGAAAAGAAGTTGAGCGAAACCTGAGTGTTTGTCCGAAGTGCGATCACCATATGCGGATCAGTGCCCGACTTCGTCTCAGTTCCTTTCTTGACACGGGGTATCAGGAAGAAATTGCGGCGAATCTTGAGCCCCAAGATCCACTCAAGTTTCGTGACAGCAAGCGTTACCGTGACCGGGTTGCACAGGCGCAAAAAAAGACCGGGGAAAAAGACGCATTGATTGCAATGAAGGGCGCATTGAAGGGTCGTCCTGTGGTCGCCTGTGCATTCGAATTCAGTTTCATGGGTGGGTCAATGGGTTCCGTGGTTGGCGAACGCTTTTATAGGGCGGCTGCCGTTTCGGCGGAATCCCTAGCACCGCTCATTGCGTTTTCCGCCAGCGGCGGTGCGCGAATGCAGGAAGCGCTGTTCTCATTGTTTCAGATGGCTAAGACGTCCGCTGCTCTTGCAATGCTCTCCGAGATCAAGGTTCCGTTCATCTCGGTGCTGACCGACCCGACCACCGGGGGCGTTTCGGCGAGCCTAGCGATGCTGGGCGATGTCAACGTCGCGGAACCCAGAGCACTTATCGGGTTCGCCGGGCCGCGTGTCATTGAACAGACGGTGGGACAGAAGTTACCGGAAGGATTCCAGCGCAGCGAGTTCCTCCTTGATCACGGTGCGGTTGACATGATTGTCGATCGGCGAAAACTACGTGATGAAATCGCCGGTCTCCTTGCCAAGCTCGAGAA
>CAZWEW010000270.1:0-2045 GCA_964633055.1 uncultured Woeseia sp.
ATGCGTTGATTGCGATCCCCTTGCATTCTTATACGCAGCCGCTCGTCATCATGTCTGTCATTCCGTTCGGATTGATTGGTGGCGTCATCGGGCATGTCGTGATGGACGAGGCGATTAGCATGTTTTCGTTGTTCGGACTGATTGCGCTGGCGGGTGTTGTCGTTAATGACAGCCTGATACTTATTGACTTCATCAATAAAGCGCGCGAAAGAGGAGTACCGGTCTACGATGCGGTGATCCGTTCGGGCAAAGAACGTTTTCGACCCATCGTCCTGACGTCCCTGACTACGGCAGCCGGCCTGATACCGATCATGACGGAGACGAGCATGCAGGCGCAGATGCTGATACCGATGGCGATTTCCTTGGCTTTCGGCATTCTGTTCGCAACGGTGATTACTCTGTTCCTGATCCCCTCCCTATACCTCCTGCAGGAAGATCTAGGCAAGGGAGTCAGGAGTGCTGCAGACCTGTTGCTTGGTAGAGATCCGCAACCCGCCGCCGAATCTGCCACGGGCATGCAACGGGATATCCTGCGCTAGCGCCGCAGAATGGCGAACCAGCGCGCGATATTTAAAAGGCTCGTAAGCGATGCCGAAACATAAGTGAAAGCCGCCGCCTTGAGCAGCTTTCGTGCGTGTTTTTTGTCCGACGGAATGAGGATCTCGTTCTCATTAAGCATCGGTAGTGCGCGATTGAAACTGGCGTCTATTTCGGTCGGCAAAGTCAGCAGGTGTACTAGTGTGGATGTGCCCAGTGTCATCAGTCCACCCAGAAACATCAAAATACCGAGACCCGGTACATGCGTAAGTGCCCCGATGAAGGGAGACACCATCAGGATTCCGGCACCCAACTTCTCGAATTTCTGCGTTGTCTTTACCAAGTGTGTACGATATTTGAGCGGTTTATAGCCTTTGTGGTCTTGCAGCGCGTGACCAACTTCGTGGGCGGCAACCGTTATAGCAGTGAGTGATTTTCCACCGTATTTTTCCGGGGTCAGGCGGACGGCTTTTTCCACAGGGTCGTAATGGTCGCCCTGGTCGGTCTCTTCCACGGTAACCCCGTCCATGTCGTAACGATCAAGCAGAAGGCGTGCCAGTTCGGCACCTGTACCAGAATAACGATCGTCCGGTCGCGAATACCGGATTAACACCCGCTGCACCCAGATGCCGGGCAAAAAAACGACGGCCGCAATTATGAGCCCGATTATCGCGAATCCCATACCATCAATCTTACGCGAAATGTTGCTGGTGGTCCCTGCGCTATGGGTAGATGCTTGGTTATAACACTTGACCCGGCGGCTATTAAATTTCTAATTATTACAACAGGTTATAGGCTTAACCTTGACGTTAAGTAAAGTATGCACGATGTTGCACCTGTCTTTAAGGATCGGCTGTTAAGTGCCGCCGTTGTTGCTATCCGTATTGTTCAAAGACTCGGCATCGTAAGTGCATGTTTGACAGCTCTGATCACGTTGTCGTTCTTGCGCAGATCGTTGCCAGGCTATCGGGTCGCTGCGATATCGATAATCGTGTACCAGATATACTCAACCAGCTGACGAACTGATTCTTCGGATACCCGTTCGTTATCGCCATGCGCGCCATTACCACTGTTGATTTCCGCAATGGTGCGCGTCGCTCCGATTCCATATGATGGCACGCCTTTCGCACGGACCTGTGCCATATCCGTCGCGCCTGTTGCCATTCTTGGGACGACTCTTGAATTATCATAGACGCGGTCCGCTACCCGCTCTAGCGTCTCGAACATCTCATTATCGACAGGCGAGGGCGGGGACTCGGGACGGTAGATCCGTTCCGGCACGACCTCGACATTTGGGTCGTCGATCATTTCCCGCATTGTGTCGTAAAACGCATCCACGTCTTCATCAGGAAGCATCCGGATATCGAGCACGGCGCGCGCTTCCGAGGGGATGACGTTTCTGCGAAAACCTCCGTCCACGATTGTGGGTACCACCGATGTGCGCATGACCGAATAGTGGTAGGGGTAATTCTCGAGGAACCATTGCTGAATTGCTTCAGTTTCGTCGG
>CAZWEW010000271.1:0-2022 GCA_964633055.1 uncultured Woeseia sp.
ACAGCCATTCAAACTCCTCTGTCACAGATCGCAGTCGATCCTCCGTTTCTTTCGCGAGCAGCATATTACAGCGGGCAGCGCGACATACTAACGTAATATTGGAGCTAGGCGCTCATGGCCTCATCTGATTCCGGGTCCCCTTCCGTACTGTTCAGTTCCGGCATCTTCCATCGTCTATCGACTTGTTCTTTGGCTTTGTCGGACCGTGCCGCCTCCAGTTCACGAAGGTAGGCATCAGTCACATCTTCAGTCACGTACTCACCGGAAAAACAAGATGTATCAAATTTCGAAATAAGTGAATTATCATGCCGAACGGAACGGATGAGGCCATGAAGATCCTGATATATCAGCCTGTCCGCGCCAATCAATTCTTCGATTTGTGGAACCAACCGTCCGTTTGCAATCAACTCCGAGGCGGCTGGCATGTCGATACCATACACGTTCGGAAACCGTACCGGCGGTGCGGCCGAAGCAAAGTAAACCCTGCGCGCACCGGCTTCCCGGGCCATGCGAATGATCTGCCTCGAGGTCGTACCCCTGACGATGGAATCATCCACCAGCAATACGTTTTTATTGCGAAATTCGAGGTCGATCGCATTAAGTTTACTTCGCACGGACTGAGCACGTTCGGCCTGTCCTGGCATGATAAAGGTTCTGCCAATATAACGATTCTTGATGAATCCTTCCCGGTACTTCACGCCAAGGTGATAGGCCACCTGCACAGCAGCAGTGCGGCTCGTATCGGGTATCGGGATGACTACATCGATATCATGATCCGGCCACTCTCTGACAATCTGTCCGGCGAGTTGTTCTCCCATTCTCAGCCGGGCCTTGTAGACCGACAAATTGTCGATGATCGAATCCGGTCGCGCAAAATAAACGAACTCGAAGATGCACGGCGAATAACTGGTCTTACCCTCGTACTCCTGCCGATGCACGGTACCGTCATTCTGCACGAAAACTGCTTCGCCAGGCTTGAGGTCGTTAATGTTCCGAAACCCCAAGCTGTCCAGCGCTACTGATTCGGACGCAATCATGAATTCCTTGCCTTCGCTGCTATCACGCTCTCCCATCACAACGGGCCGAATGCCATTGGGGTCGCGGAAGGCCACGATACCGTGTCCGATGATCATGGCTACGACGGCATATCCACCCGAGCACCGATGATGTACGGCGTCGACGGCATCAAATACCTGTTCGGGCGTCGGTGCCGCTTCCGTTCGTTTCTGCAATTCATGAGCAAATACATTAAGCAACACTTCTGAGTCCGACCCGGTGTTCAGGTGGCGATGATCTTCCCGGGTCAGGAGTTCAGTGAGTTGACCATAATTGGTCAGATTGCCGTTGTGTGCCAGACAAATCCCGAACGGCGAATTCACATAGAAAGGCTGGGCCTCGGACGACCGGGAGCTTCCCGCTGTGGGGTAACGAACATGACCAATACCGACATCTCCTGATAACCGGAGCATATGACGCTGGTGAAAGACATCTCTCACGAGGCCATTACTTTTTCTGACATTCAGACCCTCGTCGTTCCAGGTGACGATACCCGCCGCATCCTGACCGCGGTGCTGTAACACTGTCAACGCATCATAAATTGATTGATTGACGGGCCCCTTGCCTACCATTCCGACGATGCCACACATAATTGCTATTCAGGTCCTTTTTCGAAATTCGGTCAACTTCATAGCGACAGGTCATTAGGCATATGCTGCAGTATTTCGATGCCAGCAGGTGCCATCTCGTCGATCCAGTCAGCAACGGGCTCGGCATAGGGAATAATCCTTGACTGCAACCACCAGCCCTCTACATCAAATCCCGCATAGCGTCCTGACAACACAAAGAGACCCATAAACAGCGTGGCACGCACCACGCCGAAACCCACCCCTAATATCCTATCGAATGAGGACAACACCGCCACGAACTTTACGATCTTGGAGAGTAACCACGTGACGAGTGCGCCAGCGGCCAGTACGACGAAAAAAACAAGGAAGCGCCCAGCCCATAGCCGGAGCTCAGCCG
>CAZWEW010000272.1:0-1942 GCA_964633055.1 uncultured Woeseia sp.
CGATAGGGATGGCATAGTCACCGGCGTTCGCACGCTCGGCCACCGCGAGACACCGGGACTTGGAGACCTGATCGATGCGGATAAATCGGACTGGATACACCAGTTCACCGGGAACTCGTTGAAAAATCCTCCGCTGCCAGCCTGGTCGACCCGGCGCGACGGTGGTGAATTCGATCAGCTGACCGGCGCAACGATTACGCCGCGTGCTGTGATCCGCAGTATCCGCGACACGCTGAGATATTTCGACACTCACCGTGAC
Source organism: uncultured Woeseia sp. (assembly GCA_964633055.1). Classification (GTDB taxonomy): domain Bacteria; phylum Pseudomonadota; class Gammaproteobacteria; order Steroidobacterales; family Woeseiaceae; genus SZUA-117. Next base: position 260 of record CAZWEW010000272.1, read on the forward strand.
CAGATCTTCGCGGCCGCTAACAATGAGTAGCACAACACGCGGTTTGGGACGCTTCAGACACGGGATCTGGACAGACAATCCCGGACTCGTGCAACTGCTCGGCCTTTGCCCCCTGCTCGCGGTGACGACCACTCTGGTAAACGGAATGGGCCTCGGAGTGGCGACTCTGCTAGTTCTAACCTGCTCCAACGTGCTCGTCTCGGCAACGCGCAAGCTGATCAGGCCGGAAATCCGGATTCCGATGTACGTCCTGATCATCTCGAGCCTAGTAACCTGCGTCGAAATGATTTTCCTCGCTTGGTTTCCCGCACTCGGCCGGTCACTGGGCATTTTCATTCCCCTGATCGTGACCAATTGTACAATCGTCGCAAGAGCCGAAGTCTTCGCCTCGAGACATCCGGTCCCCGACAGTTTACTGGACGGGCTAACCATGGGTTCCGGCTTCGCGCTGCTGCTGACGGCAATCGGTGCGTTTCGAGAACTGATCGGCCAGGGCACAATCCTCTCACGCTTGGATATGTTGTTCGGCGGCGATCCGATGCCCGGCCTGGTTCTGACGGATAATGGATTCCTGCTCGCGATCCTCCCGCCAGGGGCTTTCCTGAGTCTCGGTATCTTCGTCGCACTAAAGAACGCAATCGATCATCGGCGCGAGCAAACCAACCGCACGTTGCGCACGAACGCGCTTCGCTAATATCAATGAACCGACAGATTCGAACCCAAATCTATTCGCGCTTGCGAGAAAAGATTCCGAAACCGGAAACAGAACTCAATTACGTGAACCCGTTCGAGTTGCTGATCTCGGTGATTCTCTCAGCACAGGCGACCGACGTTGGTGTCAACAAGGCTACCGCGAAGCTCTACTCAGTAGCTAATACTCCACAAGGACTGCTTAACCTAGGTACGCCAAGACTCAAGACCTATATCAAGACCATCGGCCTATACAACACCAAGGCGGAAAACATCATCAAAACATGTCGTATCCTGATGGATAGATTTGATGGCGAAGTGCCCCGCACGCGCGAAGAACTGGAGTCGCTGCCCGGGGTTGGTCGAAAGACAGCGAACGTCATACTGAACACAGCTTTTGGCGAACCGACCATCGCCGTCGATACGCATATTTTCCGGATATCGAACCGAACAGGTATTGCTAAAGGAAAAACACCACTCGAAGTCGAGAAACGACTGGTCAGACTGACGCCAGACGAATTCAAGCAGGATGCACACCACTGGCTTATCCTGCACGGACGTTATACCTGCAAGGCGCGAAAACCCGAGTGCCCGGATTGCATTATCAATGACCTGTGCGAGTATCGTCACAAGACTCCGATGGTGAGCGGATGATTTTCGGTAACGACAGAGACGAACTTCGGCAGATGTATTTCGACGCCTGGCAGAAGTCGGTGACCGGAGCCGTGTTGTCTCCGCTCGAAGCGCAAATCACCAACGTGATCGAGGATCACCCCGAATACCAGTTGATGATGTCGGGCGATGAGCCCCGGAAGACTTACACACCGGAGGATGGCCAGACGAACCCCTTCTTACATATGGGTCTGCACCTCGCCATTCGTGAGCAGGTAGCAACGGATCGGCCTGTGGGTATTGCCGCTATCTTCAACGCCCTCCTCATGCTGATCGGCTACACCCGCGAAGCGGAACACAAGGTTCTCGAGTGTCTCGCTG
>CAZWEW010000273.1:0-1911 GCA_964633055.1 uncultured Woeseia sp.
TCAGCGAGATCTTCACATCCGACCACGTCCGCACCGGCAGCCTTCGCCTTGTCGGCGTTTTCACCCTGAGCAAAAACGGCAACACGTACCGACTTGCCGGTACCATTCGGCAAAACCGTGGAACCACGAACCGTCTGGTCCGACTTACGTGGATCGACGCCAAGATTAACGGATACGTCGATGCTTTCCGGGAACTTCGCTGTCGCAAACTCCTTGACCAGATCCAGTGCCTCGTCCAGAGCATAAGCTGCGTTGGAATCAATTTTTTCGCGCGCATTCTTCCGGCGCTTTGACAGGGCGGCCATTACTCTACACCATCCGTTTCGATTCCCATGCTTCGCGCAGTACCTGCGACAGTGCGAACCGCGGCGTCCATGTCCGCTGCAGTCAGGTCCGGCATCTTGGTCGTAGCTATCTCTTCGAGTTGCGCACGATTCACCTTTCCCACTTTCGTGGTGTTCGGTATACCCGAACCCTTATCGATACCGGCAGCCTTGCGCAACAGGACCGCAGCAGGTGGTGTTTTGCTGATGAATGTAAAACTACGATCGCTGTACACCGTAATAATCACCGGGATCGGCAAACCAGGTTCGGTGCCCTGCGTCTCCGCATTGAACGTCTTGCAAAATTCCATAATGTTCACACCATGCTGACCCAGCGCTGGACCAACGGGCGGACTCGGGTTCGCCTGGCCAGCAGGGACCTGCAGTTTGATATAGCCAGCGACTTTCTTAGCCATCTGTATCTTCCTGTAATGGGTAATAGCGCCTTATCAAATTAAGGCTTCCCGTTTGCACAATCGGCCGCGTGGAAAAGCGCGACCGCACAATTCGTTTATCTATCCTTTCTGGACTTGGGAAAAATCAAGCTCGACGGGCGTAGACCGACCCAAAATCTGTACCGCAACCTGCAGACGACTTTTCTCATAGCTCACCTGCTCGACAACGCCTGAAAAATCGTTAAACGGCCCGTCGATAACGCGAACGACCTCGCCCGGTTCGAACAATATCTTCGGCCGCGGCTTGTCAACACCTTCCTGAACCCGGTTCAGGATCTGGTTTGCTTCCTTCTCCGAAATCGGCGCCGGTTTGTCGCTCGAACCACCGATAAACCCGAGCACCTTCGGCACTTCCTTCACGAGATGCCAGGTCTCGTCATCCATCTCCATCTGGACAAGGACATAACCCGGGAAAAATTTGCGCTCACTCCGTCGCTTGCTGCCGTCCTTCATTTCGACAACTTCTTCAGTCGGCACCAGTACCTCGCCAAACTTGTCCTCGACACCCATCAGCTTGACGCGTTCCTCGAGTGAGGCTTTCACCTTATTTTCGAAATTCGAATAAGCGTGAACGATGTACCAGTGCTGCGCCACTTCTTGTTTTCCTCCTAAACCTTTGACTCAGGTAGCGGCGATCAACCGACCAGCGTGCGCGTCAACCAGAGCAGGAACGAATCCAGCCCCCAGAAAAACAACGCCATGACCAACGTGAAAACAAAGACCGCAATCGCCGTTTGTGTCGTCTCCTGCTTGGTCGGCCAGATCACCTTGCGGATTTCGATCCGCGATCCCTGGATGAATGCCCAGAGACCCTGCCCCTGTCTGCTCGTCATCGCGATCCCAACACCAGCGATCAACCCCACCAATACCAGGAGCACACGAAGTGGCAGACTCCATTCGAGCAGGTAGTAGTAGCCGTACAAGCCACCCACGAGCACACCCGTCGCAATCAGCAACTTGATGATGTCGAGAACGCCTGACTGGCTTTCTTCTTGATGCGTTGTCGTTGCCACTCTCTACATTACCTGCCAATTAACTGATGCCCTGCCGCACAACTGTTCACGTCCGTTTCCGACACCTGACCACGGCCTCGGCGCTCCGACTCTCCGATCGGAAACCTGTTGCCTGCTACA
>CAZWEW010000274.1:0-1901 GCA_964633055.1 uncultured Woeseia sp.
CGATTGCAGAACCAAGGTTACGAACATCGGGTAATTAACGCCAGGATTAGTGGCGAAACGACGGAAGGTGGCAAAACCCGCATCGCCGCGGCCATCAAGAACTTCAGCCCGGAACTCCTGATCCTGGAACTCGGCGGCAACGACGGTCTGAGGGGCTTCCCGCCGGACATAATGAAGAACAATCTTCGAGTGATCATCAACACCGCGCAGAGCGGCGGCACGTCGGTGGTGCTGCTCGGAATCCGCATTCCTCCCAACTATGGACAGCGCTACACACAGGCATTCGAAGGCGTCTATCGCGAACTTGCTGACGAGCTGGGCGTCCGTTGGATCAAATTTTTTATGGAAGGCGTCGCACTCAACGAGGAACTGATGCAGGATGATGGAATCCATCCGAATACCGCTGCACAACCCATCCTGCTTGATAACGCCTGGCCCATCATTCACCAAACACTGGCCGAACGCGCCGCGGCGGGAAGCTGACCGAATTGGACAAACCCTGGCTTAAATCCTACCCGCCGAACATCCCGGCGGAGATTCCGACACCCGAGTTCCACTCCGTTCGCGAGATCATGGAACACGCGTTTGTCGAATATGCCGACCGGCCAGCCTTTACCAACATGGGCACTACCCTGACCTACCGCGACCTCGATCGCCTGTCGCTGCAATTTGCCTGCTATCTGCAGAGCAAGCTCGGTCTCATGCGGGGCGAACGGGTCGCGATCATGTTACCAAACCTGTTGCAGTACCCGATCGCAATGGCTGGCATTTTTCGCGCCGGCCTGGTCGTTGTCAACGTCAATCCGCTATACACCGCTCGCGAACTCGAACACCAGCTGACGGACTCCGGCGCGCGATGCATTATTATTTTTGAAAACTTCGCCACGACTCTTGAGAAGGTCATCGACAAGACCAGCGTCGAGCACGTCATTACGACAGGCGCAGGCGATATGCTCAATTGGCCGAAGCGCTGGGTGACGAATTTCGTATTACGACATGTTCGCAAGGTCGTTCCCGCCTTCGTGTTACCTGACAGTGGTGTTTTCAGGCAAGCACTTGATGCCGGCAAAGATCTGTCACTGAAACCCGTCGAACTCGGCTTCGCGGACATTGCGTTTTTGCAATACACCGGCGGAACCACAGGCGTTTCAAAGGGCGCAATGCTCAGTCATCGAAACATGGTGCACAACCTTTTCCAGACGAGTGCCTGGACCGGCGGCTCATTCGACGACATTGATCGCATCATAGCGATCACGGCGCTGCCCCTCTACCACATCTTTTCTTTGCAAAGTAACTGCCTGCTGATGATGTGGCTGGGTGGCGAGAACGTGCTGGTCACAAATCCACGCGACATTCCCGCTTTCGTGAAGGAGCTTGGTCGACACCGCTTTTCGTATTTTACTGGCGTCAATACCCTGTTCGCGGCGTTGCTTAATGCGCCCGGTTTCGACAAAGTCGACTTCAGTGCACTCAGGCTCACTATCGGCGGCGGCATGGCCGTGCAGGAAGCCGTTGCGCGCCGTTGGCAGGAGATCACGGGCAGCCCTGTCGTGCAAGCCTACGGACTGACGGAAACATCGCCTGCGGCGACGATCAATCCACTCAGGAGCACCGAGTTCAACGGGTCGATCGGTTTACCGATCCCTTCGACCGAAATTCGTATCTGTGACGATGATGGCAAGGACATCGAACTGGGTGAAATCTGCGTGCGCGGCCCGCAAGTCATGGAGGGTTACTGGCAAAACGAGGAAGAGACTAAGAAGGTCATGCTACCCGGCGGTTGGTTCCGGACCGGCGATATCGGCCGCATAGACGAGAGCGGTTTTGTCTACATCGAGGACCGCAAGAAAGACATGATCCTCGTGTCTGGCTTCAACGTTTACCCCAACGAGATTGAAGGC
>CAZWEW010000275.1:0-1848 GCA_964633055.1 uncultured Woeseia sp.
GTCCAGGACATCTATCTGGAGCTTGCCGCACATCAGTCGCAGCAGCGGCTCGATCAGTGCCTCACATAAGTGGCAAACCTGACGGCTATAAACGCGAAGAGATCCCATCAGGCGACTCCGTCACGCTTTCGAACCACGATAGCAGGTACAAAATGTGCACAGGCACGATCGTCAGCGAGGATGCGTCTGCTCGCCATAATGCCGAGCAGCAGACAGGTAATTGCCGGGCCAACAGCGACGCGGTCGTCAAGGCCCATACCAAACATCCAAGAAACACCCGACCCTGCAACCAACGCCAGCAGCGGCAGGCCGTAGGCGATCAACGCAGCGCGGAGCAGTGCCGACGGCGCGATGCAGAGTGAGACCGGGTCCCCAATCTCGAACTGGCTGCCCAGCGGTCTTGCAATGTCAATGTGATGGGTCTGTTCCATCCCCGTCAGAATACCGGCTCCGCAACCATTGCCTGCTGCACAGCGACGGCAAGCGACGGGAGAATCAACAACCACTGTAACTGTTTCATCCCGCATAGATACGATGTGTCCGATCGCTGATTCCATTAGGCGTTTATATCAGAGTTGGAGGACACCAGCAGGATCAATCCGGAGCGTTGCCTCGAATGCGATTGATGACATGCGCCAGTTCCGGGTCGTCTATTAAGTCACCCGCCAGAAGATAACGCGCCAGTTCCGGATCCGGCAGCTTCAACAACGTACTGAATACCGATTTTTCCCGCTCACTTGCGCCATCGAAACAAGCGTTCAGCCATCGTTCCAGAAGCACGTCGAGCTCGCGCATGCCCCGTCGGCATTGCCACCTCAGCTCAGAACTGGACATGAAACTACCGCTCGGACTGAACGCACCCCAGTCAATGACGACGCTCAAGAAGCATTTTCTTAGTTTCCGCAATCGCCTTCGCTGGATTTAGATTCTTCGGGCACGTGTTGGTGCAGTTCATAATCGTGTGGCAGCGATAAAGGCGGAACGGGTCCTCGAGGTCGTCGAGCCTTTCGCCCGTGGCCTCATCGCGGCTGTCCACTAGCCACCGATAGGCAGCGAGCAGAACAGCAGGCCCAAGGTACCGATCACTGTTCCACCAATAACTTGGACAGCTGGTCGAGCAGCATGCACACAGAATGCAGGCTGCCGGTTCATCGATCAGCTCTTGATCTTCCTTGCTCTGCAGTCTTTCATGATCCCGCGGCGCCGGCGTGCGGGTCTGCAACCATGGTTTGATGGACGCATACTGCGCATAGAAATTAGTCATGTCCGGCACCAGATCCTTGACGACGTCCATATGCGGCAACGGGTATATCTTGATGACCCCCTTAACGCTGTCGGCACCGACAGTACAGGCAAGGGTGTTCCGACCATCGATGTTCATCGCGCAGGATCCGCAAATTCCCTCGCGACACGAACGTCGAAATGTCAGCGTCGGGTCGATCTCGTTCTTGATTTTTATCAGGGCATCCAGAACCATCGGACCACAGTTATCCATGTCGACTTCGTACGTATCCATTCGCGGGTTATCGCCGCTCGAAGGATCGTAGCGATAGACCACATAACGTCGAACATTGCCGCTTCCGCCATCAGCAGAGAACTGCCGGCCTTTCCTGATCTGCGAATTCGGCGGTAAAGTAAATTCGGCCACAATCAGCTCCTCAGTAAACCCGAGCTTTCGGCGGTATCGCCTCGACATCGTCGGTCAGGGTCTCAGCATGAACCGGCCGATCACCGAATGACACCTTGCCTGTTTCTTCGAGCCAGAACAGTGTGTGCTTCATCCAGACTTCGTCATCTCTTTTAGGATAGTCCTCTCGAGCGTGCGCGCCCCTACTCTCCAGCCGACGT
>CAZWEW010000276.1:0-1836 GCA_964633055.1 uncultured Woeseia sp.
AGCGGGTGTAGTTCAATGGTAGAACATCAGCTTCCCAAGCTGAGAATGAGGGTTCGATTCCCTTCACCCGCTCCAATTACATGGAAATTCATTGGAGTTTTTGGGGGTTAGGCACTGGTGGTATGGCGCTACTCCGGCGTGCACGTCGTTTCGTTCAGTATGTAGCGTTTTTGTTCCTGCTGGTTGATAAGAATGCACTGTTCAGCGTTTTTGACCAGCCTGAACCGAAAGGGCATTTCCATAACACGGCCCATGGGGACCGGGTTTTCCATTGTTGCCGGGGGCTGATTTTCGATAACCAGTAGGCTTGAATCGGTCAGCGCTGTGTCAGAAACCATGACTGGAACGCCCAATGCTTCTATCAGTGCCGAGCGCAGGCCGGCGCGGCTGGCTTCATCCGGATTGATGATGCGGGCGGGTTGATCCAAACCGGTTGGCATTGCATGACAACCGGTCAGGGTGAGAACGTAGACGGCCCACCACGAGGCTTTGTGACTTTTGATCATACTAGCGGCGCAGGATTCTGTTCGAATCGAAGGGGGATCGGCGCACAATACCGTCGACCGGATCTCTTCGAGCGCCTGGTTTCGAAACTGTATTGGGTCCGACCGAAACCGGGGTCACGCAGCCCTGACCTGACTGGTGAGCAAGGGCCACTTCGAGACGATTTTCGCCAATGTCCCCGAGTTGCTCAGTGTAGTCATCGGATACCGGGCATCCCTCGACGTTTGCTAGGCCATCATCTGTGGCAGATGGAACGAATCCGTCGCTATAGTCGCCGAAATTCATGTCGTTGACGCCACGAAACTGGATCGTGAAATAAGTGGTGCCGCAATTGTCGGTGGGATAAAAACCATAAGGTTTCCCACAAGTCGTCGACCCGATCTGGATGACCTGCACACCGACCCCACGCAATCCGTTCATGACTGCTTCACTGGCCGAGCAGGTGCCCGGACCGGTCAGTACGTAAACTCGAGTGAGGTCGAGGGTAGGCAATGCTTGGCCTTGTGCCAGCGAAAACCCGCGCGTCTGGGTATGGAACGGAGTTGGTGTCAGAGGGCTGCCCGTTACGGGGTTCGTTGTCGGATGTTTGTCGTTGAACTGGATGGTTTCAAAATCACGTCCGGCGGTCGGTCCCGCGCCGGCGATCATGTAAGCTAGTTGCGATGCAATGGCTAGGTAGCCGCCCCCGTTGTAACGAATGTCTAGCACCAGATCATCAATGCCATTTCCATCGTTCAGTAGATTGATTGCGTCGACCAGTTCCTCTTCAGCCGGCGCACGGAAAAAGTTAAACATCATGTAGCCGATATCGCCTGTCGACGTATTGATCACCCGGGTGTTTTGGACCATTGCATTGGTAATCTCCTCAGAGGTCATGGTGATTTCTCGAACCGTGCCATCAAGGTCCTGCACCGTGAAGTTATGCGACTCACCGAGTGATGAAGGCCACAGGGCGCCGTTCAGTGCATCGATTCCTGCTTGCGTGTTTGTGTTGATATCGAAGCCGTCGAGCTCGAGCACTTTGGCACCTCGAGCGAGATCGGTACCTGGGGCAACAGCCGGGGAGTTGGGTTCAGTGTAGGCAACAACGATTTCGCGCGGCGGCGTTGCGGAAATAACAGCCCACTCCGCACCATATCCTGCCGACACGCCGCTCTGTGACAGGTTAAACCATTCCAGTGAATCGTAAGTGAAATGAAACTGGTCTTTCGGTGTACCGGATGACGTGGTTGCGAAGGTTTTCAGTTCATCAAAGAAGTCCAGAGGATCGTTGAAATTGTCCGGGTCCTGATCAGTGATCTCGCCGTACCAGAGATAGGTGTTGTTGCTCCG
>CAZWEW010000277.1:0-1829 GCA_964633055.1 uncultured Woeseia sp.
CGTGAAACTCTCTTCGGTGAACTGCCACTTTCTCGTCTGTGCGTTCGGGTTATTCCTGGCATTGCCAAAATTGATTTTCGAAATCTCGGCCAGGTGCGCATATTCGAGCCCGTAACGTTCTTCATAGACGTCGCACAATTCCGAGAACATTGCTGGCCAAACGTATTTTGCGCCGAGCGCCTCGCGTCCAACCCAGGCGGCAGCCCCGAGGTACTCTGCCGCGACCTCGCCGGGCACGTTGCGCATCAACTCAATGCCAGCAACGCACGCCATTTCGTAGCGCCTGCTCTCGAGGTCGGCCATTGCGGCCAGGACCGCCAGTGAACCCGACGCGCAGGCACCTTCATGGCGCGAGGCCGGCATGCCGGAAAAGTCGGGATGTACATGCCCGAAATAACCGCCCAGCATGCCCTGCCCGGTAAACAGCTCGCCCACGAAGTTCCCGACGTGACCGACGCCGATGTCTTTCGGCTCGAGACGTGTATTGGCCAGCGCCGCGAGGACTCCATCGGAGAACAAATCGAACATCGACTTGTTGGAGCGACTCCAGTTTTCAGCAAAATCCGTCTGCGCACCACCCAGCATGTAAATTTTTTGTGTCATAGCAGGTTCCCGTCACTACCCTTTCCTGATTGCAACGGCCTGTTGCCAGGATTAGTATCGTTCGTCATCTAAAAATATTACTAGGCTATTGAATTTTAGACAAAACTTAGCGTTACCGGTGGTCGTTGCCCCGATGTTCCTGGTGTCCGGACCAGCGCTCGTCAAGGCAAGCTGCCGTGCCGGCCTCATCGGCGCCTTTCCTTTCCCGAATGCCCGCACGATTGCAACGCTGGACCAGTGGCTGGACGATATTGGCATGGCTGTTCGAGACGCACCTGTCACCGTACCATTTGCGGTCAACCTGACAACTCACAGCAGCTACGACCGCCTGGCCGACGAAATTGCGCTGATCGCTTCGCATAAACCTGGCATCGTCATCACGGCGCTCGGCAGCCCAGCACCGGTCATTGACGTCGTACACCGCTACGGCGGCATCGTTATCGCCGATGTCAACTCCGTGCAATATGCGAGGAAAGCTGCTGCGAAAGGCGTTGACGGACTGGCGCTTGTCGCCGCGGGTGCGGGCGGACACACGGGGGATATGGCCGGCATTCCGTTCCTGACCGAAGTACGCACATTTTTCGATGGTCTAGTCATCCTGGCGGGCGGCATTGGTAACGGCGCCGCCATCCGCGCAACGGAAGTCGCCGGCGCGGACCTATGTTACATCGGCACACGATTCATCGCCGCGGAAGAAAGCCTCGCGAGCGACGAATACAAGCAGATGATCGTTGCGGCGAGTTTCGAGGATCTGGTCCTGAGCGATGCGCTCACAGGCGCAAAAGCCTATTACCTGCGACAGTCGCTGGAGAGAATGGGCTATGATCCGGACAATCTCGAATCGGGCACCGAGTTCAACCTCGCGAATTCGCAGGAGCAGATCAGGATCTGGCGAGACGTTTGGTCGGCAGGTCACGGTGTCGGCAACGTCACCGACATTGCCCCGATGGCGGATATCGTCGATCGACTCATTGGCGAGTACAACATGGCGTCGAACGACGATCAAAAACCACCTGACAGGACCAGCCAAAATGTCGCCTGAAACAGACGGACTCAACCAACTGAACCCTTACCTGCTGGGGCCATACGCCCCGGTCGAAAGTGAAATCACCGCTGTTGATCTCGAAGTGACCGGCGAAATCCCCGCGGACTTCGCCGGTGCTTATTATCGAAACGGCCCGAACCCGCTGCATGAACCGATGGGCATGCATCACTGGTTCGACGGC
>CAZWEW010000278.1:0-1803 GCA_964633055.1 uncultured Woeseia sp.
AAACGCTACGCTCGCAAGCCGCGACACGATCTCTTCGGCGCAAGGACGTTCTTCGGACGGTGACGTCGGTCGGCACGTGAATATACGCTGCCTCGCTGGTGTATCCGACACACCAACGACGTTGTATGGTCCTTCGATCGTCAAATGCATCAGATTTGGTGGCGACGTAGTGCCATAGCTTGTTTCAGTGCCAGTCAATGACCGGGCATTCGGTTTCAACAGATCTTCATACGGGCCGTCCATACGGCGAACAAAGGTAGCAGTAACCCTGTGCTCTCCTGCCCGCACAAACACCGGTTCTGTTTCGACCGGAAAATTCTTGAGCCCCTGGTAGTCGATATCCCCGCCGTAGCGCACCAGTGCGGCGTGCTCCCGGTCGATCGAAATATCGATATCGTGGTAACGCTCGCCCCAGCCGGACATAAAGCGCATCGCAAACGTGTATTCACCGTCTGCCGGGAACGTATGCAGCGCACTGATTCCGCCGCGAGTACCATAGGGGGCCCCTACTACACGCTCCCACTCATGCTGCGACTGACCCGGCGGGTTGGAATACGTTGTCGCGACCGGCGGCGAATTCTCGTTACCAACGGCGCGACGTGCAATGTCACTGGCAGCTGTCAGGTACGCGATCATCAGCGTTGCAGATATCTCCTGTGAGTCCGCGATGTTGTCAAAACTTGCGCTTATGCGGTCATCCGGGAGCCACTCCGCAGGGTCGACAGTCAATCCGAGGAAATCCTTTATGAGCCGCGCATATTCGGCACGATTGAGACGTTGAAAAGGCCGGCTTCCCGCACTACCCGTTTCATTTGCGAAGCGATCAAGCCCCGATTCCAGTGTCAGGATAAGATTATCGAGCTGTGCCTGATCGCGGAGCATTTCCCGGGGGGGCATCTGTCCTGATCGCAGTTTGCGGATGATTTTTTCTGCAATGACCGGGTCGAGGTCAGGCCGATTGGCATCGAACGCTTGGAGATTGAGGCCTGCCTGGAGCGTGTATTCATTGTGGCAGGCGACGCAATTTGTCCGCATCAGGTGGTTTGGATCCTGGCCGTGCGCTGCTGTGCCTGCACCGAATGCAAGCACAATGAAAACAGTCGTTACGGTCCTGCCCACCGCCACACCTCCCGGATTGCCGTACAACGGGGGTTCGATGATATCCTAAATCCCGGTTCGGCCGGGCGTCAGGCGGTCAGATAGCCCGCCTCACAAAGGTCTGCAGTCGTACGTTCGATCGCCATGCGCAGATTCCTGACAACGTAGTCTACATCCTGCTTTGTCATTGTCAGCGAGGGAGACATGATGTTGAGGTCAGCTGACGGGCGCACGATCACTCCAAGAGCTTCACAATGATTGGATATCCGCTTACCAATGTTCACTTCGGGAGGAAAGAACTCCCGTGTTTCCTTGTTCATGACGTTAACCACGCACATCATGAACAGCCTTCCGCGAATGTCGCCGACAATCGGCAGGTCAAGTAATGTGTGAAGCTGCGTTTCGAAATAGGCGCCGACTTCCCGGACATTATCGAACAGTTCTTCCCGCTCCATGATCTCGATATTCTTGAGCGCCGCGGCACAACAGGCTGGATGACCGGAGTAAGTGTTACCAGCCGTAAACCAGCGGTCGGCATCGTTGCCGAGCACGTCGTACATCCGGTCTGAAAAAATGACGGCACCGAGCGGCAGGTATGCGGAAGACAAACCCTTGGCACAGGTAATGATGTCCGGCTCCACATCGAACATCTCTTTCGAAACAAACCAGTGACCAAGTCGGCCGAAACCCGTGACGACTTCGTCG
>CAZWEW010000279.1:0-1799 GCA_964633055.1 uncultured Woeseia sp.
TAGGCAGACGGGCTGCTGCATAGCATCGCAACGACACAAAGAAACTTTCGCATGGCGTTTCCCTTTTATTGTTAGGGCCAATCGCCCGATAATACCGACTTTACAGGATCGATGAAGGGTCATTAGTGTGTGTAGGTGGCGAAGGACTCGTCGCCAACAGGGTCTGACGATCCATTGGGGCAGTTAAAAGGGGATTAGTATGGTGGGATTCAGGTTTGCGGCGGTAGTGCTGCTCTTGCTGCCATTTTCGACAATATCAGCGGAACTCGCTGATATCAGGAATTACAAGGAATACTCGCCGGAATTTTCGAGTGCCGGGCAGCCGAGCGAAGAGCAGCTCAGGCAGCTCAAGCAAGCGGGTTTTGCGCGTGTCATATACATCGCGCTGAGCAACAGCCGCGGGGCTCTCGAGGGAGAGGATGCCATCGTCAAGGAGGACTTGGGGATGGACTACGTCCACGTACCCGTAATCTGGGATGCGCCGTCAAAGGCGGACTTCTATGCATTTGCAGACGTCATGCAACGGGAGCCCGACAAGAAAACACTGTTGCATTGTGTGGTCAACTTTCGGGCCTCCGCTTTCGCCTTTCTTTACCGGGTCATATACGAGTCGGTCCCGATGGCGGATGCAAAAAGGGATATGAACTCGATCTGGCAGCCGAATGAAACCTGGCGAAACCTGATCTTCGAAGTACTTGCGGACAGCGGGCGGTCGCCGGATTGCGCCGGTTGTGACTGGTCGCCTGAGCGCTAGCGATCTGATTTCGACCTGTCAATCAGCACGTCGCCGTGCAGCTGATACATGCATTCGGTGTCATCTGGCTAAAAACGCCCGGCGATGATCTTTGTGGCCAAACACGCGATAATGCGCGTCCGGTTTGACCGGCGGTTTAACCGTGGACTAAAAGGTTCAGGAGCCGGTCCATCATCATTGAAACCCTTTCCCGGAAGGCTGAATATGAGAATCATGGTTTGGATTTTGACGGCCCTGGCGTCAAGCGTTCTCTTCGTTCCGCTTGCGCTCGGTCAACAGGCAGATTTTGTCGCGCGAAACGGTGTCATCTGGACAGTCGACGAGAATAATCCTCGAGCGGAAGCACTTGCATCCCTGAACGGCAGATTGATTTATGTTGGCTCGAACGAGGGCGTTGCCAGGCACGTCGGTCCGGATACCGAGGTTCTGGATCTTGGCCGCGCATTCGTCACGCCGGGATTCTACGATAACCATGTTCATTTCGAAGGCACCGGCCGTTTGCTCTACGGACTCAATCTTCTGGACGTTTCCGACGAAGAGAACTTCGTCGCGCGCATTCGGGACGTCGACGGGCGATATGCGCCGGGCACATGGATTACAGGTGGTGACTGGTCGGCCTATGAGACCTGGGCCGAGGGTGATGTCGCACAGGCCGGCAGGGAGATTAATCCTGACGATCTGTACGGTAACTTCTTCCTGCCGAACAAATCGATGATCGACCACTTTACGGCGGACCGGCCGGTACTGGTAAGGCGATTCGACCGTAAAGTGTACATGGCCAACAGTGCCGCACTGGAACTGGCAGGTATCACTGCCAGTGCGCCGGACCCCGATGGCATTGAGGTCGAGCGGAATGAGAACGGCATACCAACCGGGGCATTGTTTAACCCGGTCTCCGGCGCGGTCGAGTCCACGGTCCTTGTCAGGGACCATGTTCGAACGCATTTTCGCGACCTGGTACTGGCGCCGTCACGCGAACAACGTATTGCGGAGACCAAACGTGCTTGGGAACAGATGGCGAGTGTCGGTGTGACAAGATCGGAAG
>CAZWEW010000280.1:0-1779 GCA_964633055.1 uncultured Woeseia sp.
AAAGCCGACAGAATGGACTAGAATCTCGAGTCCGCCCCAGTGCTTGCCCAGTTCGGCAAAAACAGAGTCTATTTCGTCGTCCCGGGTGACGTCACAAGGGAATAACAGCGTAGTGTCCTGCTCCAGGCGGTTTGCGAGTTTCTCGACACGGCCCTGCAGCTTGTCATTCTGATATGTAAAAGCGATCTCGGCACCTTCTCTGGCAAATGCTTCCGCAATGCCCGTGGCAATGGAACGGTCACTTGCGACGCCGACGATCAGCGCACGTTTTCCAGCCATGAATCCCATCATGTCTCCCCAAGAACAGTTCTGAGTGTCAGGGCGAAGCTCTGACCCATGAGCGCTGGATGTTAGCTGCTTTGCGCCGTAACGTCGACGTACATTGTGAGGCGTTGGCCCGGCCGAAGAATCTTGTTCTTGTCGATGTTGTTCCAGCGCACGAGCTGGTCGATGGTGATTCGGAAGCGCCTTGCAATGAGATACAGTGAGTCGCCGCGTCGCACCGTGTAGTTCAGCTTCCTAGTCAAGTTATTGCCGCTGGTAACTTTGTCTGGCACAGAGTTTGTGGTCCACACAATGAGTTTCTGGCCTATGGACAGCGTATCTCTCGGCGCAGTGCCGTTCCAGGCGGCAAGGCGATTCATATCGACGCCATACTTGCGACTGATGGTCCAGAAACTCTCTCCTGCGGAGACAATATGTTCGATCCTAATGCCATCCCGCACGGTGTTTTGCTTGCGGTCGCGTCGTGCATCGGCGCTGCGGCTGTATTCACTGAGGGGTTTTGTCGCGACCGGAATCATGAGGTAGGCGCCGGCGCGAATCAGGTTGCTGGATAAATCGTTGGCGCTGCGTAATGTCGAAACGGTAACGTTGTATTGCTCGGCGATCTGCGAAATAGCCTCGCCGTTTTGAACTTTGTGCCGCTTCCAGCGAATCCGTTCACCAACCGGTACCGTTTGGATTGCGGTCTCAAACAGCGCGGCAGCGTCTATTGGCAGAATCAGCTGATGAGGTCCGGCCGGGTCGGTAGCCCATCGATTGTTGCCGGCGTTCCAGGCCGACAACGTATCGAGGTCAATGCCGGCAAGCTCCGCAGCGAGGGCAAGATCAATCTGGCTCTCGATGTCGATGAGTTCGAACTGTGGTTCGTCAACAATCTTCGGCAGCACCAGGCCGAATTTCCCGGGATCGCGGATGATTTCGACAAGTGACAGGAGTCGCGGTACGTAGGCGCTGGTTTCGCGCGACAAACGCAGGCTCCAGAAGTCGGTTGGCTTCGATAAAAACTCATTTCGGCGTTTGGCCTTAAGTACATTGCCCTCACCGGTATTGTAGGACGCGATGGAATTCAGCCAGTCACCATCCTGTAGTTTGTAAAGGTATTCGAGGTAGTCGAGTGCGGCTTTCGTCGAATCGATGACATCGCGCCGGCCGTCGTACCACCAGTTCTGCCGCACACCGAATCGGCGGGCGGTGCCCGGAATCATTTGCCACAGTCCGGCAGCACGCCCGTGCGAGTAGGCGAATGGGTCAAATGCGCTCTCGACGATCGGTAACAGCGCTATCTCGAGCGGAAGATTGCGGGCTTCAAGTTCAGTGACGATGTGCGGTAGGTATCGTTGTGCGCGATTGAAAACCCGGTTGATGTAGGCAGGATTACGGATAAACCAGTTCAGCTCCGCCTGCACGCGGCGGTTCATCACCGGGCTCAGCGAAAATCCGTCACGCAATTTTTCGAGAAGGTCGTTCGAGATGGGTTGCACGGACGAAACCTGT
>CAZWEW010000281.1:0-1773 GCA_964633055.1 uncultured Woeseia sp.
GCCAGCGCTATGCCGGACAGGGCAAGACTAGCCAGTGTGAAAAACAGTGTTGTGACTCGAGTTTTTTGATTGTTCATATTATTGACACCTAATCTTTGACTTCCACGATCATCTCTATCTCGACAGACTGGCCACGCGGCAGTGAGGCCATGCCGACGGCGGCACGGGCGTGCCGACCGCGTTCGCCAAACACCTCGACGATCAAATCTGAGAACCCGTTGATAACGGCGGGTTGTTGTATGAAATCCGGGTCCGAATTCACCATGCCGAGTACTTTCACGACCCGCTTGACCTTGTTAAGGTCACCGAGCATTTCCTTGAGCACCGCGAGCTGGTTGATTGCTGTAATGCGTGCCGCTTCGTAGCCTTCTTCGATACTAACATCGGTATCGATCTTGCCATGTATTTCGCTGCCGTCCGCCCGCTTTGGTCCTTTACCGGCGAGGAAAATCAGGTTGCCAGTTCTGACGCCGTTTACATAGTTAGCGACCGGGTTGGGTGGTGGCGGCAGTTCGATGCCGAGTTCGGCCAGCCGGGCTTCCGGATCATAGTCGGTGTTCCCTTCCGGTTCCTGAGCGGTGGCAGTACCCATGGCCACCATGAACAATATGGTCGCCAGCAATGCCCTGGTTGAGAGAGATCTCATGGTTCCCTCCTGATAGTTATTTTCATTTTGGCGAATGTAACACGTCAGCTTCCCCATGGTTGTCAAAAGGCACGAATCAGACTTTAGATGGTCTAAAATGTTTATTGGACTGAGCAGGCATATTTCGACCATGCGATCAATATTCATTACGGCTTTCATTTTCGCATCCACCTGTTGGGCGGCGGAGCCGCAATTCAGGATCGGATCCGCGAATCCTGAAATTTACGAAGGCGCTCGGGCACTCCTCGCTGGGCGACATGAAGAGGGCATAAGGTTGACACGGGTGGGCCTTGAAAATGCCAACAGCCGGAAGGAAGAGGAGGTTGCGCTCAGTAATCTTTGCGCCGGTTACACCAATAAGGGGGATTACGAATTGGCACTGCGGTACTGCGATATCCTGTTGCAGCGCAATGACCGGTTGTGGCGCCCTTACAACAGTAAAGCCCTGATCTACACCCGGACAAAGCAGTACGAGAAAGCCGAGGAGATGCTCACCAGGGGTGAAGAGCTAAATGGTGGTGCACAGTCAATGAAGATCGCTCGCGCGCTTTACCTCGATGCTACCCAGCCGGTCAGGCCGGACATCGAGATTGACGATCGCGAAAACAGACCCCGGGACCCACTACCTTGAAGTACTTGTTCCGTGATGGATGCCGAGCCGGAATCGGTTGCCTGTAAGAACCTGTGGCGGGCCCAAACGAGATCATTTGTAAGCGGCAGCCACCAATCGGTTTACACATCCCGGTTCTGGGCTGCAGCACTCATACCCGAACAAAAATAGATCGTGGGACAGCGCTGAGAATATACGGGCCGAACGTGGTCGATATAAGCGATCTGCCGGCCGCCAGAGAGTCCGCCACCGCCGTAGTCGCGGTCAGGGGGCCAGACCGGCCTCTGCAAGCAACGTGACGAGTCCGATCTGAATACCGATGTGGCCATCCAAGTTTTGCCACCACTCGTCCGGTGAGTGCGATCCGCTCGACACACCTCCACGGCTCATTGTGACCGCGGGCACGCCTTTCGAAATGGGCAGGTTGGAGTCGGTCGACGAAATTCTCAGGTTGGGCTCGATGCCAAACGCAATAGTTGTCGCCATTGCGCGCTGGATTACCGGTGTCGCGAGATTC
>CAZWEW010000282.1:0-1772 GCA_964633055.1 uncultured Woeseia sp.
TGAGCGCCCTCGGCGACACGGAGGCGTCGATGGCTGCATATGATCATTGCCTGGACGTTCGGCCCGATGAACCTTCGGCTCTCCTGGGTCGCGGCCATATGCTGCGCATCGCGGGTCGGCAGGACGATGCTCACGATAGCTACCGACACTGTGTCGCAATCAGTCCCGAGATAGGCTCTGCGTGGTGGTACTTGTCGAGCCTGCCGCGGTTCGAGGTGACCGACGACGATATTTCGACCATGTTCAGGCAGCTTGATAAACAGGATTTTTCTGACGAGTCACGGGTCGGGTTTCATTTTGCGCTCGCTCGCGCCTTTGAAAAACGTGACGACTATGAGGCCGCTTGGGCGCAGTATGTCCTTGGCAATTCCGCCAAGCGGCAAATCGTGAGCTATGACCCGGTTGAATCTGAGCTCTCGCAACGCAAGATCCGGGATACCTATACTCGCACCGTCATTGAAGGCGCAGCAGCGCAACCATCGACCTCACTGACACCGATTTTTGTGCTCGGCCTACCGCGATCGGGATCGACGCTCATCGAACAGATTCTTGCTGCGCATAGCCTGGTCGAGGGTACCGGCGAACTACCCTATATTTTGATGATGACCAAAGATCTGGTTTCCAAGCAGCCTGGTGCGTTGCACTACACAGAATTCGTTCGCCAATGGAGCGATGCTGAGTTGACGCAATTCGGCAACAGCTATCTGGACCTTGCAACCACTCATTGCAATGATGAGGCGCCGTTCTTCACCGACAAAATGCCCGCGAACTACCCGCATGTCGGGTTCATCCTGCAGATTCTGCCGCATGCGAAGATCATCGATGCGCGACGCGACCCGATGGCCTGTTGCGTGGCGAATTATCGGCAGCTTTTTGCGCAGGGAAAAAACCAGTCCTATGATCTCGGTGAACTCGGTGAATACTACGTGGAATACGTCAAGACGATGGAGCACTGGGACGACGTCGCCCCTGGTGCGGTCCTCAGGGTTGACTATGAATCTGTCGTTGACGACTTCGACAATCAGGTTCACCGTATTCTCGACTTCTGCGGGCTGCCGTTCGAGGATGCCTGTCTCGAGTTTTACAAGAGTGCCCGGCCAGTGAATACGGCGAGTGCCGAGCAGGTCAGGGAGCCGATCTATCGTTCAGCTGTCGAATTCTGGAGACACTACGAAGGACACCTGGATTCACTGTGTGAAGTACTGGAGCCGGTTCTTTAGTTGCTCTCGTTGCCCTGGTCAGTGTCGCGATCACAGCGGGACTAGGCCGTGTTCAGCGCCTCGATCTGTTCGGGTGGCACGTAGTCGAAAATGAATGTGATACGGTCTTCCCGACCCTTGTTCATCACCGAGTGCGTCATCTGGTTATTGATCTCGTAGGCTTCGCCGACTTTGAACTGGTAGGGTCGGCCATCGATCATGAATCGCACGCGCGGGTTCGTCGTGATGGGTACATGAATGCGGTGCCCGATGTGAAATGACGGGTGCTTGTCCGTGTGTGGGTTGATGATGTTCCCGGTCAGCAGTTTTGCGGCCATTGCCCGGATCACGGTACCGCCCGGCGGGTAGAACTTCTGGATCAATTCATTCATGACCGGCAGGGCCTGTTCGGCGATACGATCCCAGCCGGGCTCTTTCGTAACGACGAGGTTCGGCCAGCGGTCCAGATCGACAAACAGTATGACGATGGACTCGGTTGCGTGATGGACTTCGAATTCTTCCTGCCGGTACTTGTCTTCTTTCCATGCGATCTCGTCCTGACAGAGAATCGCT
>CAZWEW010000283.1:0-1769 GCA_964633055.1 uncultured Woeseia sp.
ACCGCCGACCTCTTGCATGCCATGCAAGCGCTCTCCCAGCTGAGCTATAGCCCCACGGAGGCCGCGACTTTACGTAGGCCGCCGACCACTGTCAAGCCAGTTATAATCATGAAAATTCGTTCCTCACGCACTTCCCGTGGCACGTACATCAACATATTCAATGGCATTTTTGAGCCGTCGCAAGCTGCGATCTCGCCCAATCAACTCAACCGTAACGTCGATCGGTGGCGACACAGAGCCACCGGTCACGGCGACCCGTATCGGCTGTCCCAGTTTCCCCATCTTGATCTCATGCTGATCGGCCGACGCCTGTATCGCGTTGGCGATATCTGCTGCCCGCCAGTCAGGCAACTCCTTTAGCATTTCGAAGACAGTCCGTAGTGGTTCCAGCACTACCGGACGCAAGTGCTTCTTCGCCGCAGCCGGATCAATCCCGTCAAAATC
The DNA here is from genome assembly GCA_964633055.1 of uncultured Woeseia sp. Lineage (GTDB taxonomy): Bacteria > Pseudomonadota > Gammaproteobacteria > Steroidobacterales > Woeseiaceae > SZUA-117. The sequence continues at coordinate 445 of CAZWEW010000283.1, forward strand.
TTCGTAGCAATAAAGGGCACTTTCCATCATCTGTTGCAATGTCTCGGCGCGCTCTTGAAAGCCCTCGGCCACACTGGCAGGATCCGGGCCCTCTGAAACATCGAGACCTGCGCGCTCGAGGAAAGGCAACAACAAGGCACCGAGTCTGTCGGCAGACGTCGAAATGATGTGTTGCTGATTCAGCCAACGGAGTTTCTCCGGATTGAATGCCGAAGCAGACTGATTCACTTCGGCAATATCGAACAGCTGAATCATCTGGTCAATCGTGAAAACTTCCTGATCTCCATGCGACCACCCAAGTCGAACCAGATAATTCAACAACGCATCGGGCAAATAGCCCTGATCCCGGTACTCGCGGACGTCAACAGCCCCGTGGCGCTTTGAGAGCTTGGCTCCGTCAACACCCAAGATCATGGGCAGATGCGCATAGACGGGAGGCATGACACCCAGCGCTTCAAGCATATTCATCTGGCGAGGTGTATTGTTCAGGTGATCATCTCCGCGAATCACGTGAGTGATTCCCATGTCTGAGTCGTCGACGACCACCGTGAAATTGTATGTCGGCGAACCGTCAGAACGAACGATAATAAGGTCATCGAGTTCGTCATTTCGAAATACGACTCGGCTACGTACCTGGTCGTTTACGACCACCTGTCCGCCGACCGGATTTCGGAATCGCACCACCGGATCGATCCCGGGGCTTACTTTGCAGCGGTCTCTGCAGCGGCCGTCATATCTTGTTTTTTGGCCGGCAGCCATCTGCTCCGCACGCAATGCGTCAAGTTCCTCACGGGTGCAATAACAATGATAGGCGTGCCCCGATTCGAGCCACTGATCAGCCACTTCACGATAGCGCGGCATTCGGTCACTTTGAAATACTGGTCCTTCGTCGGCGTCGAGCGCCAACCACCGCATGCCATCCAGAATGGCATTGACATTTTCAGTAGTCGAGCGTGCCTTATCCGTGTCCTCGATACGGAGGACAAATTGCCCGTTGTGGTGGCGCGCGTAAAGCCAGCAAAACAACGCCGTGCGAACGCTGCCAATATGCAGGACGCCGGTCGGACTGGGCGCAAAACGGGTTCGAACTGATTTTGTCGGGCTCATGGAACGACCAATATCCGGAACGAGTGACAAGCCGGGACCGAGACCCGGTAAAAAACGGGATTCTACGAGAGTTAGGGTGGCTTAGGAACCATCTGACGACGAGCAGCGCCGTTCATCGACTACTCAAGGGGCAGCGATGGCAAGTTTCGCGCCCACAGCCCGATTATCGCCCTGCCCTTCACGCTCCTGCACTTAGATCTGAAAGAATCGACCGATAG
>CAZWEW010000284.1:0-1746 GCA_964633055.1 uncultured Woeseia sp.
TGTAACTCGATGGCATCTGTCAATTTTGCAGCAGGTGGCTCAGATCAATGCCTGGTTGATATCGCTGTTGCCTGGCCCGTCGGTGAGCGCACGCGCTCGCCGCCGCAGGATTCGGTTGATGACTTCGAGGTAAGCCCTGGCGGCCGATTCTGCAATATCCTGACTGGCCCCATGGCCACGATATGACTGCCCGTTGAAATCCACTGTAACCGTGGCTTCCCCCTGAGCGTCTTCACCTTCCGTTGCACTTTGTAACTGAAAATTCTGCAGTATTAGGTTGATCCCGGTAGCCTGCTCGAGTGCATTGCATGCTGCCTCCACGGGACCGTCCGCAGATGCCGTAACATTTTTCTCCTCCCCGTTTTCATCCATCAAATGAAGGGTTGTCGTTGCGTCCGTATCAGTGCCAGAGGCGAATTCCAGAGCGCGTAGGGTCCATGGGCCGGTTGAAGCGTGGTCGACGTGCATGATGATCGCTTCGATATCACCGTCGTACATATCCTTTTTCTTGTCTGCGAGTTTCTTAAACTCCCGGAATGCCCGGTTAACTTCGAACTCGTCAAGATCGAAGCCAAGATCCTCCACCCGATCTCGAAAGGCATGACGTCCGCTGTGTTTGCCAAGGATTAGGTTGGATTTACTGATACCGATGTCAACCGGTTTCATGATTTCGTAGGTCGATGCATGTTGCAGCATGCCGTGCTGGTGTATGCCCGCTTCGTGAGAGAACGCATTCTCTCCGACAATGGCTTTGTTACGCGGAATTTGCATGCCCGTGATACCCGCAACGAGGCGAGCGGTTGGATAGAGTCTCGTTGTTTCGATAGCAGTATCCAGACCGAAGAACTCATTTCGTGTTTTCAATGCCATGACGGCTTCTTCCAGCGAACAATTCCCGGCGCGTTCACCTATCCCGTTAATCGTACACTCGATCTGTCGAGCTCCGGCCATTACCGCGGCCAGACTGTTTGATACGGCCATGCCGAGGTCGTTGTGGCAGTGAACGGACAGGGTGATGTCGTCGATCCGGGCCACATGTTTCTTGAGGTAGCGGAAAAGTGCATCGAACTCGGCAGGCACGGTATAGCCGACGGTATCGGGAATATTCACAGTCGTCGCGCCGGCTTCGATCGCCGCCGAAACCACTTCTGCCAGGTAGCTGAGTTCGGTGCGTGATGCGTCTTCGGGGGAAAACTCGACGTCGTCACAAAGTTCACTCGCCATCTGTACAGCCCCCACGGCACTTTTAATGATTTCCTCTTTCGCCATCTTCAGCTTGTGCTGTCGATGAATAGAACTCGTCGCAACAAACACGTGAATCCGATGCCGGTCTGCACCTTTAACCGCACCATAGACCTTTTCGATATCTTCCGGGTTGCAACGGGCGAGGCCGCAGATGACCGGTCCGCGGTTTTCGTCAGCGATTGCCTTGACTGCATCAAAATCACCTGGTGAGGCGGCTGGGAAGCCAGCCTCTATGATGTCGACATTGAGATCCGAGAGTGCCTTGGAGATTCGAAGCTTTGCGCGCAGCGTCATACTGCATCCGGGCGCTTGCTCGCCATCTCTGAGGGTCGTATCGAATATTTTGATCTGGTCGTCCGCCATTTCATTTCTCCCGATTAAATGAGATCCGATTTGTCATTGGTCTATCTGTTATCGAACAGGATCCGGTTTCATGCGAACACATACATGCCCTTTTTGAGGTGTTCGCTGATAAAGTCACGCTCCGTATAATGTGGCCTC
>CAZWEW010000285.1:0-1729 GCA_964633055.1 uncultured Woeseia sp.
GAATCTTCCGGCATGAAGGTGTTTTTCGTCATCGTCTTCATTACCGGGGTTTTCATAGTGGTCTTTGGATCACCGGTAGCCAAGGAAAAACCTGTGCGTGACCATTACTACGGTAGTCCTGAACCGATTCTGCCGATGAGCTTTGCGCATCTCGATCATCTCACCGAGAACTGCATACTGTGCCATCACAATTACGCGGACGACACGGGCGGCGCCCTTTGCATGAATTGCCACGTGACCGATCCGCAGGTGTGGCCACTGCTGGAGCGTCAATACCATGATCTTTGCAGGGGTTGCCACGAAGAGAAAGCGGCGCAGGGTGTCGACGGTGGACCGCCACGCGAGTGCATGGCCTGTCATCTGGGCGACGATCTGCCTTAGCGAGTCGGCGCGGACAATCGCCCGCAACGGGGCCGCTTAATCGAAATTCTCATTTCTCTGTTTCAATTGCTCTGCCAGCCAGCGGTTCATGCGTGTCTCGAGGATTTCCATTGGCAGAGCGCCGCCCCCGAGCAAGGTGTCATGGAACTCCCGCACGTCAAAGTCGTCGCCCAACGCCTGCTCGGCTTTGTGCCGCAGCTCGAGTATCTTCAGCTGACCGATCTTGTAAGCGAGTGCTTGTCCCGGCCATGAGATATAGCGGTCGATCTCGTTCACGATGTCCTGCTCGGTCTTTGCCGCATTGTCCCTGAAAAAATCGATCGCTTGCTGACGTGTCCAGCCCTTGTAGTGCATGCCCGTGTCGACGACGAGACGCACTGCGCGCCACATGTCGTAAGTCAGCGCACCAAAGCGCGAGTAGGGGTCCTTGTAGAATCCCATCTCGTAGCCGAGTGATTCACTGTAGAGGCCCCATCCCTCGGTAAACGCCGTGAAGCCCGAGAATTTTCGGAAGTTCGGCAGGTTCTCGAGTTCTTGCTGGAGGGCGATTTGCAGGTGATGTCCCGGAACGGCTTCGTGGATCGACAACACTTCCATTTCGTACTTCGGTCTGACTTCCGGTCGATAGAGGTTGACGTAGTAGTAGCCCGGGCGACTGCCATCAGCAGCCGGCCCGCTGTAGTAGGCCGTCGTTGTGTCCGGAGCGATGTTGTCGGGAATCGGCCGCAGTCCGTATGGAACACGGGGTAACTTGCCGAAGATCTTGACGAGCTCCGGATCGATACGTTTTGAGATCGCGAGGTATCCTTCGAACAGCGCTTCCGGGCTTTCGTAGTAGAATTGCGGGTCTGTTCTGAGGAAATGCAGGAAGTCCTGGAACGACCCGTTGAACTCGAGTTCGTCGATCAACAGCTGCATCTCGTCACGTATTCGTTTGACTTCATTCAGGCCAAGGCGGTGAATCTCGTCCGGGGTCATCCGGGTGGTCGTATACAGTCGCGTCCGGTACTCATAAAACGCCTCTCCATTCGGAAGCGACGACGCGCCAATGCTGTCGCGGCTTGCCGGCAGGTAGACATCGTTGAAGTAATTGCTGAATTCGCGATAGGCAGGCACGATGGATTCGTTGATGATATTTTGCGCCAGCCGCTGCAATCTGTTTCGCTCGTCTTCACCGATGTCGTCGGATATGTTGGCAAAGGTTTTGTAGAAGGGGCTTTGTTCGGCATCTTCGACTAGTTGTAAGGCAATCTGGTTCGGAATCCGCTGCATCAGGATTTTCGGTGGCATATAGCCCGTATTACGGCCTTCCTCCATTCTCTCCATTGTCTGCTCAATCACGGTTTCA
>CAZWEW010000286.1:0-1697 GCA_964633055.1 uncultured Woeseia sp.
AAATTCGTTGGTAAGTTCTGCAGAATCCTCAAGATCGTTTTCCGCACGGTAAGCTTCATACGCAGCTGTTCTCGTGTCTCCATAGGTGTTCGCGGCTTCGGTAAGGAACGCTGAGCCATAGTTAATCATCACGACGCCGCCATTTTCGGCCAGTCCAACGATCATGTCATCGGCGATATTTCGCTCCCATCCAGGCGTAAAATGTCTCGGGGAGGAATGCGAGGCGATGGCCGGGGCACGCGTAATTGCCATGACGTCCCAAAACGCCTCGTCGGAAACATGGCTGATATCGACCATGATTCCCAGCCGATTCATCTCTTTAACGACATCTGTGCCAAATTCACTCAGTCCGCCGTGCTGTTTGTTGTCGTCGTAGGATGAATCCGAAATGTGATTCGATAAGCCGTGCGCGAGTGTGATGTAGCGTATGCCCCGGTCGTAGAAGTGCTGAAGGTTGGCAAGATCACCTTCAATCGGCGAGCCGTTCTCCATCCCCATAGGGAGCGAGATTAAACCGGCCTCGAATTGTGCCTCTATATCATCCGGAGACAATGCAATGGCAAATTTTTCGGGAGACTCATTAACGATCCGGTTGACGAGGTCAATCAGTTCATCGGCAACTTTCTTGGATAGGCCTTCGGCCTCAAGACCGGCAGGTGTGTAGATGGACATGAAAGGTGCGTTCAGGCCACCCGCGACGGCTCGGGGGTAATCAAAGTCCCCGCTGTCCGTTGCCACTGACACATCTTCCCAGGCGTCATGGATCCGATAGGGCACGTCAATATGCGTGTCGATGATGATGGAATCTTTGGCCAGTTCCACGGCTCTTGTGGCGTTGTCTGTCACCTTTTCCGGTGTCGGCGATGTGGTGGCAGGCTGATCGGCTTGCCCGCATGCGACTATTTGGAAAGAAATCGCCAGGATTGCGATGTGTCTGAAAGTCATTAGTTCTCTCGACTGGGCTGAAATTCGGAGACCAGAGTATAGGCAATAAACGCCGCCACAACAGCGGGACCGACGTTTTAACGGCTCGGGTGGTGATCCGCCTGAAACTATCAGATCCTCCCGGCGCAGGATGATTTGGTGCAGTCTCAGTGCGCGGACCGAATTTGTTCTTTACGAGTTGCAGCGACAGTCTGGTGGCTGCGGTACCCGGTTAATCGCTGCAGAACCGGCTATGATGACAGCATGAACCTACTGTCGCTCATATTGATAGCCATGGGAATTATCGTCGGTTTGTGCGTGTTTTACGCAGCGTGGGAACTGTCATCCGGGCGCTATGAACCCGGGACGCAGGTGCCTGTTGAAAAAAAGGGGCCGGACGAATCGAAAGAGTCCCAACGGGACGTTTCCTGAGCCGCTGCTCAGCTGATCTCGCCCGGCTCGCCAAGGAAATCGCGAATGCTGTCCCGGTTGGAGTCATCGAAGAGCATTTCACCATAAATCCTCTGCAGGTCGTAAAGGGCCAGAAAATCAGGATGATGAATTTCAGTGATACGGGCGTAGTTGAAAGAGCGTTCCTCTTTCGAAATGATCAACAGGTACTGATGAACTGCGAGAATGGCCGGCAACTCGATATGCATCAGGTTCCCCAGTAATCGGTAGGTTGGGGGCACTTCCAGTTCGTCGATGAAGAGATTTTGCTTGCGAATTGACCAGCCTGTGCTCCGAAACGTCTGGCCGATCGACCCCCCTGA
>CAZWEW010000287.1:0-1607 GCA_964633055.1 uncultured Woeseia sp.
TTCTTTCAAGAAGGAGGTTGACGAAAAATCGATCGAGGCACTCTGACTCAGTTTGTTGAAAACCGGGTGATTAAAGGCGATTTCGAAATTCACCTTAAACCCGTTAAAAGGTGTGAACTCCGCCCACTTGTCGCCTTCCTCGACACGTACCTTCTTCCGGATTCGAATGAATTTCTTCGCGGCATTCTGCTCTTCGATGCCAGCGGACTGCAGCAGGAAAACGAAGGGACCCGCACTGCCATCCATGATTGGTATTTCGGCCGCCGACAAGTCTACATTCAGGTTGTCTATGCCAAGTCCTGCAAGCGCGGACATCAGGTGCTCCACCGTGGCGACCTTCACACCGTCCTTTACCAGGGTTGTGCCCAGCATGGTCTCACCGACAAGTTTCGGATCTGCTGGCACATCCACCGGTTCGTCAAGATCGACCCGACGGAACGTAATGCCGGCATTCTCAGCTGCCGGGCGAAGTGTCATATAGACCTTTTCACCATTATGCAGCCCGACACCGGTGGCACGAATCGCTGTTTTCAGGGTCCTTTGTCGAAGCATTTGTGGAAAACCGTCACCAAATTCAATGGTTTACGGGCGCTCCTTGGTGAAATTAACGCGAAAGGCTATCACAGGGCTTGCGACGCCACCAGACGCACAGAATCCCTTAACTGGCTGGGCTGGCAGGCAGGCCCGGGAGCCCGGCCTGCCAACCCGTCGGGAGCGGAAACCAATAACGCTGTCCGACTGGCCGCGCTAAGTGAGTGAGACGCAATCAGCACGCTATCGATCAGTCGGCCTGACGCCTCAGGAAGGCTGGAATATCTAGCAACTCTTCCTGGATTCCGCCGTCCTCCAGCCCGTCTCCAACCGCCCGTTTTCTTTGCACAGTCGGCATATCGAGCGTCCCATAGTCAGGTTCGCCCTGCGGTGTCCGCGGCTTTGATGTCCGTGGCGGCACGACCCGTATTGTCTGTTCCTCGTGATGACCAAGGCCCGTCGCGACGACAGTGACACGAATCTTGTCACCCATTTCCGGGTCAATGACCGTACCAACCACGACCGTGGCGTCTTCGGACGCAAATTCCTTAACCGTATTGCCAACTTCCTGGAATTCACCAATCGCGAGGTCCATGCCCGCGGTCACGTTAACCAGGATACCATTCGCGCCTGCCAGGTTGATGTCTTCCAGCAGTGGGCTCGAAGCTGCTGCCTCCGCGGCTTCACGTGCACGATCCTCGCCAGAAGATGTACCGGAGCCCATCATCGCCATGCCCATCTCGGCCATCACGGTGCGGACGTCCGCAAAGTCGACATTGATCAGGCCCGGCCGTGTAATCAGCTCGGCAATACCTTGCACGGCACCCTGCAATACCTGATTAGCTTCCCGAAACGCATCCAACAGTGTCGTCTGCGGGCCCAGTACCGTTAGCAACTTCTCATTGGGTATCGTGATCAACGAGTCAACGTACTTACCCAATTCTCCAATGCCCTGATCAGCGATCTTCATGCGCTTCACACCCTCCATTTCGAAAGGCTTGGTCACAACAGCCACGGTCAGTATGCCGAGCTCCTTCGCGACCTGGGCAACAATCGGCGTTGCGCCGGTGCCGGTA
>CAZWEW010000288.1:0-1578 GCA_964633055.1 uncultured Woeseia sp.
AGACTGGCGGCGCGGTATCCGTGGGTAAATTAGGCATGGGCCAACTGTGATGAACACACTGGCCAGCTGCTAACGGCCACTTTCATGGACTACCCGATGTCTCAGGCGGGCGGCTTGTCCGACATCGAATTTCGCTACCAAGAAGTGCCGACACCGGCGAATCCGCTCAGCATCAAAGGTGCCGGCGAAGCCGGAACTGTAGGCTCGACGCCCGCCTACGTTAATGCTTTGATCAATGCACTAACACCCCTCGGTATCGAGCACATCGATATGCCCGCAACGTCGTTCAGGGTCTGGGAAACCCTGAACTCACGATGTTTGAAAAGAACCGGGTGGCGCGACTACACCACCCGGCATCAGACATCAGAACTCGTATCGCAAACCAACGTGAATCGAACGCCCCGGCAGCGGAATGAGGTCCTTCAGCGGCGAAGTATGCTGTCGGATTTCCTCGTCGAGCAGGTTCGAGCCACGGACAAAAACATACAGATCCGGATCCGCGAACGTATAACTCAGGCTAAGATTCAATAACGTGTAGCCTTCCGTCGGTAGTTCGTTCGCCGCGACATCATCCTGATCAGCAGCAAATGTTGCCTCGAGACTGGCATCGAACCGGTTCCAGCCTCCGTGCAGCCCGAATCCAAAGCGCGATGGGGGAATTCTTGGCAGGTATGCGCCGGAAACGTCTTGTTCCGCATTGACGTAATCCGTGAACATGCTCAGGTGCACGTGGCTGTCGTCGCGATCCAGTAGCTCGATCAGTGCCTGTGCTTCGATACCGGTGAATCCAACGTCGGCTTGGCCGTAATCAAATACCGGCATCTCGTCGAGTTCCAGCGCGGTCGACATTAACAGGATGTAGTTGTCGGCACTGTTGACGAAGCCAGTGACTGACCATTCGATCGCACCCGAATCACCATGAACGGTCAGGTCGAGATTCGTGGACTTTTCCAGGTCCAGGATGCCATTCCCCAGCGCTACCGACCCGCGTTCATATCGCTGTGCCGCGATATGAGGGCCATCGGCGTATAGCTCGGCAGTCGTCGGGTGACGTTCGGTCAACGCCAAGTTTGCGGACACCCGAATGTCGCCTACCGGACGCCAGACAGCACCGACAGAAGCGCCGAACGCACTGCCGTCATATTGCTCGCCCAACGATGCTCCGGAAATGGACTGGTCTTCGAATCGGGCGCTGCCCTGGAGAACCCAACCATCGTTGACGCGAAATTCCTCGTAGACAAAAAGACTCGTTCGCGTGGTATCGGACGCAGGGACAAACGCCTCGTCACCGATTGAGTTGAAATCAACCTGCTTGTACTGGAGGCCGAATGCACCCTCGAATCCACCCATTTCAGCGTGTCGCAATTCAAGGCGGCTGTCCATTCCCTGGACGTCGAAAACGGTACCGATTTCCTCACCCTCGAATTCGGTGTGCTTGTAATCGTTCAGCGCGGCACGGTATCGAATGGCACTCAGGAAACCGCCATCCACATCGTACTCGCCGATGAGATCGACACGCCTTTGCTCAAGATCAATCCGGACGTTCTCTTCTTCTTCCTCCTCATGATGGCCTTCTTC
>CAZWEW010000289.1:0-1568 GCA_964633055.1 uncultured Woeseia sp.
ACCTGGGACTACACGGCGACACAACACATGATCCTCGCCGACCTCGTCATCGGCGGAGAGGAACGTAAGGTCATCATGCAGGCGCCGAAAAACGGATTCTTCTACGTCATTGACCGCGAGGACGGCGAGTTCATCTCCGGCGACCCGTTTGTTCCCGTCAACTGGGCATCGCATATTGATTCCGAAACCGGGCGGCCGGTCGAGACAGAGGGTGCGCGTTACGTCGCCGGCGAAAAGGTGATTTTCCCTGGTGCCTGGGGCGGGCACAACTGGCACCCGATGACTTACAGTCCGCAGACGGGACTCGTCTACATTCCATTGATTGGCAACTCCGAGTGGTTTGCCAACCCGCAGGAGTTCACATTTTTCGACAACCAGCTGAATACAGCGCTTGATTGGGAGACAGTTGCGGCCGCGCCGCACGAGGATATTGTTGAGGCGCCCATCGTGCTGGCCCGCGTCTCCGCCTGGGATCCCGTCGAGCGGCGCGAGGTTTTCCGTATCAACAGCGGTAGCAACTGGAACGCAGGGCTTCTGTCGACGGCGGGAAACCTGATCTTTCAGGGCGAGGGGAGTGGCGAATTTGCAGCCTACCGCGCTGATGACGGAACACAGCTCTGGACGGCGCACGCGGGAACCGGTTTGCAGGCCGCGCCGATCAGTTACGAAGTCGACGGAGAACAGTATGTTGCCGTTGTCGGCGGATGGGGCGGCAGCCTGGGAACATTCCACGGCGACCCGGGGCCCAGCGAAACGCAGCAGGCCGTTGGTCGGGTTCTGACTTACAAGCTTGGTCCTGCGGAAGCCATACTGCCGTCCGTTGAGGTGATCCAACGTCGTGTGCCGGACATTGCGGACACCGATGCATCGCAGGACACCATCCGCCATGGTGCGGCACTCTACCTGGAACGCTGTTCGTGGTGTCACGGCTATAACACCATCGGCAATGGTTCCTTTCCCGACCTGCGCTATGCGTCGCTCGAAGTGCACAGCGCCTGGAACGCGATTCTGCTCGGCGGCGCCTACCTGTCGCGCGGCATGCCGGCATTCGAAGGCGTTCTGACCGAGGAGGACGCAGAGGCCATTCGTGCCTACATCGTTCGCCAGGCACAGGCGATAGGGTCGGAGTAGGTTCTCGATCCGATGCAGCGGATACCCGCTATCGATATTGGCCCGGACGCTGATTCCGAGAAGAACACCCGGGCTGTTGAAGATGCGTGCCGCGATATTGGTTTCATGTACGTCGTGAACCACGGCATTGATCAGGCGGTAATCGCCGGTATTCGCAGTGCGGTGGTCCGTTACTTCGGCAGACCGCTGGAAGACAAGTTTCGCGACCGGATTACGCGGGAGAACTATCGCGGCTACATACCTGTCGCCTTTTTCAGTCCGAATACGGGCGGTACTGACAGCGATAATTATGAAGGCTACAAACTGCACTTCGAAGTGGCCGCAGATGACCCGATCCGTGACGAATGTGACCTCTATGGCCCGAACAAGTGGCCCGAGGGGTCGGGCGGGTTCCGGGATGCGGTGCTCGGCTACTGGCAGGCGTGCGATGTTGTTGC
>CAZWEW010000290.1:0-1507 GCA_964633055.1 uncultured Woeseia sp.
TCGCCCATGTGGGTTGCAGCCAAGCGGAAGGCCTCCTCGGCCGTGTCCGCCGGAATGCTGCCTACCAGGTGAGCGCCTAGAGACGTGGACATGTCGTCAACCCCTGAACTTGTCGACATTGACAACATGATGCCGATGAGCATCAGGATGACAAATGTCGGTAATGTTGAATCTACTCCCCGGAACAGTCTTTAACATGATCTTTCCTGCTATTAAGGAATATTCGTGCTTTCCATTTTATCAGCAAGAAATAAATGCAAGATGGACGCCGCATCGCTGGCATAATCACACCGTCACCACTAAGGGGTACCGGGAGACAATATGGATATTGTCGACATAGTAGGGATTGCCGGCGCCGCATTAATCATCGTCGCCTATCTTTTATTACAGCTACGTCGAATCGATGCCGACAATGCCTGGTATTCGACCGCAAATGCTGCAGGGGCGGCACTGATCCTGTTTACGCTCTGGTACAGCTTCAACCTGGCTGCCGTCATTATCAATACGTTCTGGCTGACCATCAGCCTGTATGGCGTTGGAATTGCATTGTCCCGTCGGTACAACAATCAAGACGCCAGTGACTAGACTGACATTGCCAGCGAACAATTGAACCAGCAAATCACTTACTGGTCGATAACCGTCGCCATCGCAGGATTCCTGTTCGGATTCGACACCGCAGTGATATCGGGAGCAGATCAGCCGGTCCAGATCCTTTGGCAAACCGGGGACCTGTTCCATGGGCTCTTTATCATGTCGGCGGCCCTCTGGGGCACGGTCATCGGCGCATTATTCGGTAACTGGCCATGCGATCGATATGGTCGAAAACGGGTCCTGGTCGGGATTGGTGTCTTATATCTGGTTTCGGCAATCGGCTCTGCCCTGGCGCCGGATCCTTACAGCTTTTCAGTTTGGCGGTTTATCGGCGGTCTGGGGGTTGGTGCATCATCAATCGCGGTACCCGCCTATATCTCGGAGATGGCTCCGCCCGCTGTGCGCGGCCGACTCGTAGCACTTTATCAGCTCCAAATCGTCTTCGGCATCCTCGTCGCGTTTGCGTCCAACTACACACTTTCCGCATTGCTGGATCTGGATTGGCGCTGGATGCTGGGCGTTGAAAGTCTCCCGGCACTGGCCTACGTCGTGATGGTAAGCACCGTCCCCGAGAGCCCGCGATGGCTGTTATTAAAACAAGGCGACGAAAAAGCAAGTCGCAGGATCCTAGAACAGGTCGATGCAGACTCGACAGAGCAGACACTCAGTGAGATCCGGGCTACGGACCTAAAAACGCCGGAAGATCGACTTTTTCGCCGTACCTATTGGCGTCCTGTCATGCTGGCTTTTCTGATCGCCGCATTCAATCAACTGTCCGGTATTAATTTCATCATCTATTTCGCCCCGCGTATTTTTTCACTGGCCGGGCTCGACAGCAGTTCCGCGCTACTATCGACTGCGGGCATCGGTATAGTCAATCTCAAAATGGGCCAGGCCGGCCTGATCTTGATCGGCA